>JALVCR010000234.1 GCA_027009865.1 Campylobacterales bacterium | reverse complement strand
ATATCTAAAAGGCTTTCCTACAAAAGCTCCCTGGGTTATTCAAGGACCGGGAGAGAATGCCGGAGTTATAGATATAGGAGATGGATTAGCCGCCGTTTTTAAGATGGAATCTCATAACCATCCAAGCTTTATAGAGCCGTTTCAGGGAGCCGCAACCGGAGTTGGAGGAATTTTAAGAGATGTTTTTACAATGGGCGCAAGACCGGTTGCAAATTTAAACTCCCTTAGATTTGGAAATATAGAAAGAGACGATAAAACCTCAAAATATCAAAGATATCTTGTAAGAGGCGTGGTTGAGGGAATAGGACATTACGGAAACTGCATGGGAGTTCCAACAGTCGGGGGAGAGACCTTTTTTGACGATTCTTACAATGGAAATATTTTGGTAAACGCTTTTACTTTGGGAATCTGCAAACAGGAAGATATTTTTTACGCGAAAGCTGAGGGAGTTGGAAATCCAGTTATTTATGTGGGAAGCAAAACAGGAAGAGACGGACTTGGAGGGGCGGTTATGGCAAGCGACAGCTTCTCGGAAGAGTCAAAATCTCTTCGCCCAACAGTTCAGGTTGGAGACCCCTTTACCGAAAAACTTCTTTTAGAAGCCTGTTTGGAGCTTTTTAAACAAGATTATATAGTAGGCATCCAAGATATGGGAGCCGCAGGGCTTACAAGCAGCTCTTTTGAAATGGCGGCAAGATCTGGAAGCGGAATGAGAATGTATCTTGACAAAGTTCCGGCAAGAGAAGAGAATATGACTCCTTATGAGTTTATGCTAAGCGAATCTCAAGAGAGAATGTTAATCTGCGCCAAAAAAGGGTATGAAGATAAGGTTTTGGAGATTTTTAGAAAATGGGATTTAGATGCCGAAATCATAGGAGAGGTAACAGACAGCGGAATTATGGAACTGTTTTGGAAGGGAGAAAAGGTTGCCCATATCCCAATAGCCCCGATTACCAATGAAGCTCCCATATTGGACAGAGAGACAAAAGAGCCAGGCTACTTAAAAGAGATAAAGAAAGTATCGATAGATAATTTTGAAAAAGTATCAAATCAAGAAGCTTTTTTTAAACTTTTAAAAAGCGCGGAAGTAGTAGATAAAAGCTGGATATATGATCAATATGACTCTATGGTGCAGACAAATACTATAAAGGGTCCCGGAACTTTAGACGCAAGCGTAGTTAGAGTAAAAGAAAGCGGCAAAGCTTTGGCTCTAAGCAGCGACTGTAATCCAAGATACTGCTATATAGATCCAAAAAACGGAGCGGCTGCGGCTGTAATGGAGAGCGGAAGAAACGTAGCAATGAGCGGAGCAAAACCGCTTGCCATTACAGACTGCTTAAATTACGGAAATCCGGAAAATCCAGAAGTTATGTGGCAGTTTGCAAAGGGATGCGAAGGAATAAAGGAAGCTTGCGAAAAACTAAACACTCCGGTAGTTAGCGGAAACGTCTCTTTATATAACGAAACGGAGGGAGTTAGCGTATTTCCGACTCCTTCTATCGCAATGGTCGGGTTAAACGAAGATCAAAATAAAATTCTCCCCTCCACTTTTACGAAAGAGGGAAATTTGGTATACCTTTTGGGAGAGATAGGAAAAGATTTTGGAGGAAGTTTATATCTAAAAGAGATTTACGGCAAAGTTGCCGGAGAGCTTTCAAAAATAGACTATCAAAAAGAGCTTAAATTATGGGAGTGTGTAATAGAGGGAAATAAGAAGAACCTCTTAAAAGCTGCAAAAGATGTAAATGTCGGAGGAGTTGCAATAGCTTTGGCAAAAATGAGCGCAAAAAGCTCTCTTGGAGTGAGGGCTAAAATAAAGACAGAAGATGAAAGAGAGGTTTTTGCTGAGAGCTTCTCTTGTGCGATAGTTGAAATAGAGAAAGAGAGAAAAGAGGATTTTGAGAGGCATTGCAAAGATATAGGAATAAAATATGACAAAATAGGAGAAGTTTGTAAAAACGATTTTATAATAAATGATATCTCAAGCAGTGTAGAAGAGATTAAGAAAATATACTTTACAACTTTTAAAGAGATAATAGAAAGAGATTTATAAACTGATATTACACATTAAAAGAGAATTTAAATAAGGAAAAGTTCTAAATTGA
>JALVCR010000233.1 GCA_027009865.1 Campylobacterales bacterium | reverse complement strand
ACATGAAAATGAAGATGCATAACCTCCTGTCCTCCGTCTTTTCCTATGTTTGCTATCAACCTGTAGCCGTTTTTGTCAAGCTCAAGCTCTCTTGCCACCTCTTGAATAAAAGGAGTCATTTTTGCCATAAGCTCTTCTGTTGCTTCTTGAAAACTCTCTACATGCTCTTTTGGAATCACCAAAATATGAATCGGAGCTTTGGGGTTTATATCATGAAAAGCCAAAAAATCCTCGTTTTCCAAAACTTTGTTTGAAGGAATCTCTCCTTTTGCTATTTTGCAAAAAATGCACATTTTCTAACTCTCCTTTTTTTAAATTTAGAAGTTATTATATTAAAAGCTTTCTTTTAACTCTTTTATAATCTTATATGATATACAATTAGCGCTAAATTTTCTATGAGGCTGGAAGGTGTTAAATTACGAAGACAAAATAAAAAATCTGTCCACTTTAAAAGAGCTTGAAGAGCTTAGAGTTGAGATTTTCGGCAAAAAAGGAGTTTTGGCCGAAAAATTTTCTAAACTTAAAACTCTCTCCAAAGAGGAAAAAAAGAGGGTTGCAAAAGAGCTTAACGAAATAAAAGAGAGGCTTTTATTCCTTCTTAATGAAAAAAGAGCCTTTTTGGAAGATAAAGAGCTTAAAGAGAGAATGAAAAAAGAGGCTATTGATGTTACGCTGTTTGATGGAAAAAGTGAAAGCGGCGCTTTGCATCCTATCTTTTCGATGATAGATAAAGCCGTTGATTTTTTCATCTCGATGGGATTTTCTATAGAAGAGGGCCCTCTTATAGAGGAGGAGTTTTATAACTTTGAGGCTTTAAATCTTCCAAAATACCATCCCGCAAGAGAGATGCAAGATACCTTCTTTTTAAAAGATGGAAAGCTTCTTAGAACCCAAACATCTCCCGTTCAAATAAGAGTTATGCAAAAACAAAAGCCTCCTATCAAATTGATAAGTCCGGGAGCTGTCTTTAGAAGAGATTACGATTTAACCCATACTCCTATGTTTCACCAAATAGAGGGGCTTGTAGTTGACAAAGAGGGTAAGGTTTCTTTTTCAAATCTAAAATATATTTTAGAAGAGTTTTTAAGATATATCTTTGGAGATGTAAAAATTAGATTTAGACCAAGCTTCTTTCCTTTCACAGAGCCAAGTGCTGAGGTTGATATAAGCTGTATATTTTGCAATGGAGAAGGGTGCAGGGTTTGTAAAAAAACTGGATGGCTTGAAGTTTTGGGCGCTGGAATGGTAGATCCTAACGTCTTTGAAGCGGTTGGATATAAAAATGTAAGCGGATACGCTTTTGGAATGGGCATAGAGAGACTTGCCATGCTCTATTACAGAGTGCCCGATTTAAGAACTATGTTTGAGGGAGATTTGAGATTATTGGAGCAGTTTAAATGATAGTAACTAAAGAGTGGCTTAACGAGTGGATAGATTTAAAAGATATCTCTACTGAAAAGATATGCGAAGTTTTAAATAATATTGGCTTAGAAGTAGATAGCGTAACAAAATATAGAGTTCCAAAAAAGGTTGTCGTAGGAAAAGTTATAGAGTGTGATAAACATCCAAATGCCGATAAACTTAGCGTATGCAAAGTTGATGTCGGAAATGAAGTTTTGCAGATAGTGTGCGGAGCTAAAAACGTAGCGGCAAATCAGTTTGTGCCAGTGGCTCTTGAAGGCTGTAAGCTTAAAGAGGACTTTGTTATAAAGAAGGCTACTTTAAGAGGCGTTGAATCAAGAGGAATGATTTGCGCATCAGATGAGATTTCCCTTCCTAAAACAAATGAGGGAATATGGGTGCTTGATGAGAGCTTAGGAGAGCTTGAGATTGGAAAGGAGCTTAGAGAGTATCCTTTAATAAATGATGATGTCATTGAAATAGAGCTTACAGCAAACAGGGGAGATTGTCTTAGTATCTACGGAGTTGCGAGAGATTTGGCAGTAGCTTTAGATAAGTCTTTAAAAGAGCTTAAAGAGAGAGTTGAAGATGTTGCTAAAGGAATAGGGAGAGTCGTTAAATTTGATAAAGAGGATTTGATAGATGCCTCTTTGCTTTATAGATATTTTGAGAAAGAGTCTTTATCTTTTCCGGTTCTTTTTGATTTAAGACTTGCTTGGATAGATAGATTAAAAGCGAATAAACTTGAAAAATTTGTAGAATATACTATTCACTCTACTGGAGTTTTGATAAGAATTTATAATGCCGATTTGTTTGGCAAAGATTCAAACGGAGCTTCCCATATCCATATTAAAAAAGATAATCTTGGATTTGACGTTGTGGCAAATGAAGAGAATATCATATCTATAATAGGGGTTTATCAGGATAAAAGATATACTCCAAAGGATGGAGATAAACATATTTTGGTAGAAGCAAGCTATATTGAGCCTTATTTGATTTCACAAAAAGTAATGGAGCATAAAATCAAAAAAGATGAAGATTTTTATTACCGCTCAAGCAGAGGAAGCGAGCCTAATTTGAAATTTGGTCTTGATTATATGCTTTTGCTTTTGCAAAAGTATGGCAAAATAGAGCTTTACAGCGGAGTTCAGCAGCTTACTCAAATAAAAGAGCCAAAAAATGTTGTTTTGGATTTTAAAAAGTGTTATGATTTTGTAGGGGAAGAGATTCCAAAAGATAAAGTTCTAAAAATTTTAAGAAAACTCGGATTTGAAATCAGCTCTCAAATGGCTTCCGATAGAGTGATAGTAAGAGTTCCCGAATTTAGAAGCGATATTTCAAATGAGCAGGATGTTATCGAAGAGATAGTTAGAATGGTTGGAATAAATAATATCTCTTCTAAGCCTTGTATTTTTTATGAAAGAAATATTTTAACTGATACCTATTATAAATATAAAAAAAGAAGATTTTTTAGAGAGAAAGCTTCCAATTGCGGATTTTTTGAATCGGTTCATTACTGTTTTACCCATAAAGAGAAATTGAAAAGATTTAATTTTCCTATTTTAAGAGAGGATTTGGATATATTAAATCCAATCACCAAAGAGATGGATACTCTAAGAAGCACTCTTTTGATAAATCTTTTAGAAGCTGTAGAGAGGAATTTTAAAGCTTTTAAAAAAAGCGTAAGGTTATTTGAGATAGGAACAGTATTTAATGAAAACAGAGAAGAGAGAGAGAATTTTGCCATTATTTTTAGCGGGGAGATTGAAGAGCCTTTTATAATAAATCATGGAAAGCCAAAAGAGATAGATTTTTTTCACTTTGCAAGGAAAGTTTCAGATATTGTAGGAGAAATTGAGATAAAGGAGGGAGAGTGCAAATCTTCTTTATTTAATCCTTATGAATATGGAGAGATTTATAAAGATAATAAAAAAATAGGATTTATCTCAAGAATAGCTTTGGATGTGGAAAAAGAGATGGGAATTTCAAAAACCTATGTGTGCGAGATGGATTTTGCCTCTTTGAAATTTACTGATCCCAAAGCAAAACCCTATTCAAAATTTCCTTCCACATCGAGAGATTTAAGTATTTTAATTCCAAAAGATCTAAGATTTCAGCAAATAAGAGATTTTCTAAAAACGATATCTCCAAAAGAGATAAAAGGATTTTATCCGATTGATATTTATGAAAGCGAAGAGTTTAAAGATAAAATAAGCCTTACTATAAGATTTGATATGCAATCAGATGAAAAGACTTTAACGGAAGAGGATATTAATAAAAATATGGAATTTATATTTAATAAATTAAAATCCAAATTTAATGTAGAGATGAGATGAAAAGTTTAATAGTAAAAAAGATAAAAAAGCCTTTTAGCAAAAATTTTGAGGTTTCAAGCGATAAGTCAATCTCTCACAGATGTGCCATTTTCTCGCTTTTAAGCGATAAGCCTTCTGTGATAGAGAACTATTTAAACGCCGAGGATACTCTTCATACGCTCTCTATCGTAGAGATGCTTGGAGCTAAGGTAGAGAGATTTGAAAATAAGATTAAAATAACTCCTCCAAAAAAGATAAAAGAGCCTCCCGTTATATTAGATTGCGGAAATTCCGGGACGGCTATTAGGCTTTTTATGGGATTTTTATCTTCTAAAGACGGCTTTTTCGTTCTTCATGGAGATAAATATCTTGCAAAAAGACCTATGAGAAGGGTTTCAGCTCCTCTAAATTCAATAGGCGCAAAGATAGACGGAAGGGATAACGCAAATCTCTCTCCAATAGCAGTGAGGGGAGAGAGGCTAAAAGCTTTTGATTACGAGAGCAAAATCTCTTCAGCTCAGGTAAAGAGCGCTATGATTTTAGCCGCTTTAAACGCGGACGGAGTTAGTTTTTATAAAGAGCCTCATTTAAGCAGAGACCATACCGAGAGAATGTTAAGAGGAATGGGGGCTGATATAAGAGAAAAAGATTGTAAAATAGAGATTCACCCCCTAAAATCTCCTCTAAAGCCTTTGGAAATTAAAATTCCAAGCGATCCTTCAAGCGCTTTTTTCTTTGCCATAGCCGCGGCGATAATTCCAAATTCCAAGGCTGTATTTAAAAATATTTCTCTAAATCCTACAAGAGTTGAAGCTTTTTTGGTCTTAAAAAGGATGGGAGCTAAAGTTGATTTTAACTTAAAAGAAAATATTTACGAGCCTATCGGAGAAATTGTGGTAGAATATGGAAAACTAAAAGCGATAGAGATTAGCGAAAATATCTCCTGGCTTATAGACGAGCTTCCCGCTTTATCTATAGCTATGGCCGTAAGCGAGGGAGTAAGCGTTGTTAAAAACGCAAAAGAGCTTAGAGTAAAAGAGAGCGACAGAATAAAAAGCGTAGTTGAAAATTTAAGAAGATGCGCAATTAAAGTAAAAGAGTTTGAAGACGGCTACGAGATAGAGGGCGGAGAGATAAAAAAGGCTAAAATAAATAGCTTCGGAGATCATAGAATTGCTATGAGCTTTGCGATAGCCGGGCTTTTAAACGGAATGGAGATAGAGGATATTGAGTGTATAGAGACCTCTTTTCCAAATTTCATAGAGCTTTTAGAGAAAATAAGCGAGGTGGAGATTCTTGGAGATTAAATTAGCTAAAAGTTACGGATTTTGTTTTGGGGTAAAAAGAGCTATAAATATAGCGGAAAATTCTAAAAATGCGGTTACTTTAGGGCCTCTTATTCACAATAACAAAGAGATAGAGAGATTAAAAAGAAACTTTAATGTAGATACGATTTCAAATTTGAAAGATGTTAAAGATAAAGATAGAGTTATTATAAGAACACACGGAATTCCAAAAAACGATCTAAAAAAGCTAAAAACAATCGCTTCCGATATAATAGATGCTACCTGTCCTTTCGTAACAAAGCCTCAGCAAATCTGCGAAGAGATGAGCAAGGAGGGTTATGATATTGTAATTTTCGGAGATGAGAATCATCCGGAAGTTAAGGGAGTTAAAAGCTATGTAAGCACGAGGGCTTTTGTTGTTTTAAGCGTGGAAGATTTAAAAAAGTATAAATTCCATACAAAAGTTGCAGTGGTTGCCCAAACAACCAGAAAAATGAGCGAATATCAAAAAATAGTCAATTATTTGATAGAGCATTGTAAAGAGATAAGAGTTTTTAATACCATTTGCAATGCTACTTTTGAAAATCAAGACGCGGCAAGGGAGCTTTCAAAAGAGGCTGATGTTATGATAATTATAGGCGGCAAAAATTCTTCCAATACAAAACAGCTTTATACTATTTGTAAGGATAATTGTGATAAAAGTTATTTAATCGAATCGAAAGAGGAAGTTAAAAAAGAGTGGTTTGAAGATGCCAAAGTTTGCGGTATAACAGCCGGTGCTTCAACGCCTGATTGGATTATTAATGAAATTATTGATAAAATAAGGAGTGTAAAGAGGTAAAATCTAAATCTAAGAGTTCAAAAGCTTGGCTTTTAGCTTTAAATTTTACATTTTATTAGGAAAAGGATAGAAATGGCTGAGGTGAACAAAGAAGTTCAAGAGCAGACAAATTACGAAGAGCATGAGGATGATTTTGCTTCTATGTTAGAGGAGTCTTTTAGTAAAAGCGAAGGCGGAGAAGGAATAGTAGAGGGAACTATTGTTGAGATAAAAGAGGATTCGGCTCTTGTGGATGTTGGCAAGAAGTCTGAGGGGAGACTCAATATCTCCGAAATTACCGATGAAGAGGGAAATTTAAAATTTAATGTCGGAGATAAGATAAAAGTTGCTATTTTGGGATACAGAAATGAGAGACCTATTATCTCTTATAAAAAAGCTTTAAGAAAAGAGAAAGTAAAAGAGTTTATTCAAAATTTTGATGAAAGCAGTGAAGAGAAAAGAGTTGTAGAAGGCGTAATTATCGCTAAAAACAGAGGCGGTTTTATAGTTGAAAGCGATGACGGGGTTGAGTTTTTCCTTCCAAAATCACAAGCTGCTTTTAAAGATTTAAAAAATGTTATTGGAAGAAGAGTTAAAGCCTATATTTTAAAAATAGATAAAGATAGCGAGTCTATCGTTATTTCAAGAAAAAAATATCTTGACGCCAAAAGAAGAGAGAGAGCGGCTCTAATAAAAAGCGTTTTAAATGCTAAGGAACCGATAGAGGGAGTTATCAAAAAGATTACATCTTACGGAATGTTTGTGGATGTCGGCGGAATAGACGGTTTGGTTCATTACAGCGAAATTAGCTATAAAGGACCCGTAAATCCGGCTAAATATTTTGAAGAGGGAGATAAGGTTTTTGTAAAAGCTATCAATTACGATAAAGATAAAAGACATCTCTCTCTTTCTGTTAAAGCTGCTATGCCCGATCCTTGGGAGGATTTAAAAGAGCAGCTTGAAGTTGGAGACACTATTAAAGTTACTGTAAGCAATATAGAGCCTTATGGCGTTTTTGTAGATTTGGGCAACGATATAGAGGGCTTTTTGCATGTTTCCGAAATCTCTTGGGATAAAAATATTAAACATCCAAAAGATTATTTGAAACTTGGGGAAGAGATAGACGTAGAAGTTATCGAAATAGATACCGAAAATAGAAGGCTTAGAGTAAGTCTTAAAGCTTTGCAGCCTAAACCTTTTGAAGAGTTTTTGAAAAAGTATAAAGTGGGAGATGTTGTAAAGGGAGTTATAACAACCATTACAAATTTCGGAGCTTTCGTAAAGATAGACAAAGTAGAAGGTCTTTTGCATAATGAAGACGCTTCTTGGGATAAAAGCAAAAAATGTAAAGATCTCTTTAAAGTGGGAGATGAGGTAGAAGTTAAAATAATTAATATAGATAAAGATAAAGAGAAAATCTCCCTTAGCAAAAAAGAGCTTGAGGAATCTCCAATCGATAAATTCATAAAGAGCCATAAAAATGGGGATATCGTTAAAGGGAAAGTAAGAGGTATCAAAGATTTTGGCGTTTTTGTAGAGATAGAAAACGGAGTTGACGCTCTTATTAGAAAAGAGGATTTGGGAGATTTGAAAATAGACGAGTTAAAAGCGGGAGACGAGATAGAGGCGGCTATCGCTTTTATGGATAAGGATAGAAAGAAAATTAGACTATCTGTAAGAAAGCTTTCTAAAATGAAAGAGAGGGAAGCTTTAAATAGCATAAACGAAGATGAAAAAATTACTCTTGGAGATATAATAAAAGAGCAGCTTAAATAGACTTTATGAAAAAGTCTTTTATAGTTTCGCTCTTTTTAGGTTTACTGTTTTTTATCATTTCAGTAACGGCGGGGCTTTTTTTATTTATCCGCCCCCCGCTTGAAAAATCCGAAGTTAATAATGTAAAATTTTTAAAATCTCAGAAAAAATCGATAAAAAAAGAGGATGAAAGCTATATAAAAGATTTAGCCTCAATTAAAGAGGAGAACAGATCCTTTTTTTATCCGGTTAGAGAGATTTATATCAAGCTAAATTAATTACAGAGGTGTTAAATGGCTAAAAAGAAGATAGTCGTATGCGACGCTATACATGAAGCGGGTTTCAAGCTTCTTAGAAAAGAGGAGGATGTTGAAGTAATAGATGCTTCAAAGGAGCCTAAAGATAAACTTTTGGATATTATAGCCGACGCGGATGTCGTTATTACAAGAAGCCCCACAGAGGTTGGGGAAGCTTTTTTAAATGCTGTAAAAAATCTAAAAGCTATTGTTAGAGCGGGAGTTGGAGTAGATAATGTAGATATAGAAGGCTGCAGCAAAAAGGGAATAATAGTTATGAATGTTCCCACCGCAAATACGATTGCGGCAGTCGAGCTTACAATGGCTCATATGTTAAGCTGCGCTCGAAGTTTTCCCTACGCCCATAATGATCTTAAACAAAACAGAATCTGGAATAGAGAGAAGTGGTATGGAATAGAGCTAAGCGGTAAAAAGCTTGGAATAATAGGTTTTGGAAATATAGGAAGCAGAGTAGGAGTTAGGGCTTTGGCTTTCGGGATGGATGTTATAACTTACGATCCATATATCCCATCTTCTAAGGCTACCGATTTGGGAGTTAAATATACGACTAATTTTGATGATATTTTAGAATGCGATTTTATTACTATCCATACCCCAAAAACCAAAGAGACTGTTAATATGATATCTTATGAAGAGATAGAGAAGATGAAAGATGGCGTAATTTTGATAAATTGCGCAAGGGGAGGGCTTTATAATGAAGACGCTTTGTATGATGCCCTAAAAAAAGGAAAAGTTAGATTTGCGGGAATAGATGTTTTTGCAAAAGAGCCGGCTGTCGATAATAAACTTTTAGATTTAGATAACATAACAGTAACCCCGCATCTTGGAGCCAATACTTATGAGTCTCAAAGAAAAATAGCCACTCAAGCTGCAGAGGCTGCAATTTCCGCTCTTAGAGGAACATCTTATCCAAACGCTTTAAACCTTCCTATAAAAGAGGGAGAGATTCCCGAATTTGTAAAGCCCTTTGTAGAGCTTATCCAAAAAATGTCATATCTTGCCGCTCAAATCAATAAACACCCAATATCCTCCATTAAGCTTATAGGGGAAGGCGAGATAGCGGATTATTTAAATCAGCTTAAAACTTTTGCAATAGTCGGGGCTTTGAAGGAGTCTTTGGGAGAGCAGGTAAATTATGTAAACGCGGAATTTATAGCAAAAGAGAAAGATATAGAGGTAAAAACTCAAAAACAGCCAAATATGAGCGCTTTTAAAAACAGAGTTACCGTAAAAATGGTAACAAACAGCGGAGTTACCAAAATTTCTGGAACCGTTTTTTCTGAGAATATTCAAAGGATAGTGGAGATAAACAATATTAAACTCGACATTGAACCAAAAGGTAAAATGATTATTTTTGAAAACAAAGACGTTCCGGGAGTAATTGCCCAAATAGCAACTATCTTAAGCAATCATAATATAAATATTGCGGATTTCAGACTTGGAAGAGATGATAAGGATTTGGCATTAGCTGTTATTTTGGTAGATCAAAGCGTTCCAAAAGAGGTTATAAAAGAGCTTGAAAATTTGGAGAGCTGCATTTGGGTAGCTTATGCCGTAATTTAAGAAAAAGTTATTTTTAAAAGTAAATTATGTATAATCTTAACTTTGAATTAATTTTTTAAAAATGTGAGATTATTTTCAAGTTATCTATCCAAATAAAAGCAAAAAAACGGAGAAGCGGATGAAAAGGTTTACAGCTCTCATGGTAATAGCCGCCGTTTTTGCTTATGCTAAACCTTATGAGCATCTTACGCTAAAAGAGGCTTTGCGTATAGTAAAATCGGACAATCTGGAGATAAATATAGCCAAGTTTGACGAAGAAGTCAGTAAACTTGGAGTTAAAGTAGCAAAAGGTTACAATTTTGGAAAGCTTGATGTAAGCGTTATGGGAATGAGATCCAATGATGCGGGAAATGTTTTTGGATTTAAACTTCAAAGCAGAGAAGCAAGTTTTGCAGATTTTGGGTTTGATGAATTTTTAGCTCCTATGGGAGGAGCTTTAATGATGGCAAATACCAATTCTCTAACTCCCGAAGCCTTGAAAGGTATGAACTCTATATTAAAAATTGAGCCCAAAAAATTAAACTATCCCGATGCAAGAAATCACTTTTTAACAAAAATCAGCTATATGCTTCCTATTTATACGGGCGGAAAGCTTACAAGTTACAAAAAAATTGCTCAAAAAATGGCAGATATGAGCAAATTTGACAAAGAGAAAGTTGTAAGTGAGAAAATTTTTCAGGTTAAAAAAACTTTTTATGATATCTCTTTGCTTGATGATTTTGAAAAGAACCTCTCTAAAATCAAAAAAGATATAGAAAGATTGAAAAATACCATAAAAGAGATGAAAAAAGAGGGATATGCCAAAAAAACAGATCTTTTAGAGGTTGAAGCCAAACTTGCAAATGTAATTAGAATGCTAAATCAGACAAAAGCCTATAAAGAACTCTCTTATAAATTTTTATCCTTTTTGTTAAATCATGATGTAAATTCTATAACTCCCATTGCTCTTGAGGCTAAATTTAGTGATATGGATTCCGCAAAGATAGCCAAAAGCAATTTAGATGTAAAAAAAGCAAAAACTGGATATGAGATTCAAAGCACAATGGTAAACGTGGCAAAAGCATCTTTCAAACCGGAAATCGGAGTTTTTGGACAATATTCAAGTTCTGATGATAAGCCTTTTAATGATTTTAGGGATCACGACGCTTATACCTTCGGATTTGCTTTTAAATATAATCTCTATAACGGAGGGATAGATAAAGCTAAGCTTGAGCAGGAGAAACTAAAAAAACTAAAAGTTGAGAATCAAGTAATGCTTGCCAAAAAGGGTATAGCTTTAAAGGCTGATAAAATAAAGACTGAGATTAAAAACTTTGATTTTCAGATAGAGAGTTTGAAAAAAGAGGTTGAGCTTGCCAAGGAGATTTATAAAGTTTATAAAGAGAGATATAAAGAAGGGCTTGCTTCTATTAATGATGTTTTAATAAAAGAGGCTCAGCATATTCAAAAACTTCTTAAACTTCAAAAAATTAGAAATAAAAGAAACGCTAAAGTTTTGGAACTTGAAAAATTAGCATACGGAGAGGATAAATGAAAAAGGTTGCGATAATTTTGATGTTTGCAGCCGCGCTTTTTGGCGTGGAGCTTGAGCTTTCGGGCACGGTTATGTCGGAAAATAGAAAAATGATTACAAGCCGCTATATGGGATTTGTAAAGGATGTTAGAGTAAGCGAGGGAGACAGAGTAAAACAGGGACAAATTCTTTATGTAATAGATTCTAAAGAGATTGACAGCGCCAAATCGCAGGTGGAGCTTGCAATTCAGCAGGCAAGATTGTCTCTTCAGATGTATCAAAACCAATATACAAACGTTTTATTAAATTTGGAGAGAAATAGAAGACTTTATAAGAAAGATATGGTTTCAAAATATCAACTTGAAACGTTGGAACTTGCCGCTAAAAACTTAAGAGATATGGTTGAGCTTGCAAAAAAGCAGGTAGCTCAGGCTAAAGCCAAATTAAAAGAGGTATTACATCAATATGAATATCTTAAAATAAAGGCTCCAAATGACGGAGTGATAGTGGCTAAAAATATAAATGTCGGGGAGATGGCAATACCTGGAATGCCGGCTATGGTTTTAACAGATCTTAGTAGAATAAAAATTTATGCCGAGATAGCTGAAAGCAATCTTAAAGATATAAAAATTGGAATGCCGGTATCAGTTTTGATACCTTCTATAAATCTAAATACAAAAGGGAAAATAAGCGCTATTATTCCAAGCTCAAATCCACTTACTCACTCTTTTAAAATAAAGATAGCTTTCGATACCAAAGGCAAACCGGTATATCCGGGAATGTATTCTCAAATTAAAATCAGTTTGAGATAGGATAGAGCATGAAAAAAAGTTATGAGCCCAAAGATATAGCTGGAAAACTGGCTAAAGCTTTTTTGCATAATCCCCTAACTCCTCTTCTTGGAATTTTTTTGCTTGCTATAGGTTTTATAGCTTTGCAGATAACTCCAAGAGAAGAGGATCCTCAAATAGAGATAAGCGGGGGAACAATTATAGTAGCTCTTCCCGGAGCCACTCCCAAAGAGGTTGAAAATGTAATAGTAAAGCCTCTTGAAAGAAAAATCAGGGAAATTAAGGGAGTTGAGCATATTTACGGTATAGCGGCAAAAAATGTTGGAATAGTAAATGTTATGTATTATATTGGACAAAACAGGGAAATTTCCAACTTAAAACTTTATGATAAAGTTATGCAGAATATGGATCTTCTCCCCAAAAACGCTATGCAGCCTTTGATTAAACCTTTTGATATAGATATAGACATTCCTATTATGACAGTTGCTTTTTATTCAAAAGATCCAAAAAAGGTAGATCAGGTAGCTTTGTTTAAAAGAGTTAGAGATATTCAATATGAAATAAACAGAATTGAAAATGTTGCTAAAACGACTCTAAAGGGAGCTAAAAAAGAGCAGTTTAACGTAGAAGTCGATTTAAATAAACTATCTGGTTACCATTTATCTATGGGACAGATTATGCAAGCTTTGCAATCTTTGGCTACAACTGTGCCAGACGTAAAGGATAAGACAAAAAACAATAGACTTGTAATTTTTGGAATTAAAAACGCTATTGAGAGCGTAGAAGATCTAAAAAACGTGATAGTTGCCGAGTATATGGGATCTCCTATATATTTAAAAGATGTAGCTAAAGTTGAGAGAGGATATAATATTCAAGATTTTAGAAGCGCTGAAGTAGCTTTCAAAGAGAAAGATAAATTTAGCAAAACTATTCCTCAGCTTACTTTAACCATTGCAAAACTGAAAGGCACAAATGCCGTTGTAATTGCAAATGATGTTTTAAAAAGGCTAAAAGAGTATAAAGAGGAGTTAGAGAGAGAGGGAATAGGGTTTATTGTTACAAGAAATTATGGAGAGAGAGCAAACAAAGCCGTTAATGAACTTGTTTTTCACCTTCTTATCTCTATTGTAATTATTGCTATTTTATTAGCTTTCGTTTTGGGATGGAAAGAGTCTTTAATCGTTACTTTCACAGTTCCCGCTATTTTTGCAGTAACTCTTTTTATAGCCTATCTATCGGGACAGACAATTAACAGAATTACGCTTTTTGCATTTTTGCTAAGTTTAGGATTGCTGGTTGATGCTGCGATTATCGTTATAGAAAATATTCACAGACATCTTCACGCTCATGATGCGGTGGATAAAGATATGGATGAAATTTTGATAGAGGCTACTGATGAGATAGGTGCTCCTACCAATATAGCTACGATTGCAATTATTTTAACTATGATTCCTATGGCTTTTGTTGGCGGAATGATGGGACAGTTTATGAAACCAATCCCCCAAAATGTTCCGGTAGCTCTTTTTGCTTCTTTGGTGGTAGCCTATATCTTTACGCCTTATCTTTCAAGACTTATGATTAAAAAGCCAAAGATGCACCATCACCATCACCATTTTCAGCATGACTCCTCAAAAGGAGATAAAAAATGAAATTTTTTGAAGATTTTGTATATTCAATTTTAGGAAGCAAAAAGAAGAAAACTCTTGTAATTTTGCTTACCTTTTTAGCTTTTGTCGGATCTATTATGATGCTTCCTACAAAACTTGTTTTAGCAAAAATGCTTCCTGGAAAGAGCGCTAATACCTATTCAGTTTATGTGGATGCTCCAACTGGAAGCTCTATTGAAGAGACAAAAGCTATTAGCGAATGTGTTGTAAATATTTTAAAGCATGAAAAAGAGGTTACCGATATTGAGGTTTTCTTAGGGCAGGGTGCTCCTTTGGATTATGCAGGTTTGGTTAAAGGCTCATCTTTTAAAAGAAGTGAGAATGTAGCTGAGATTGTAGTAAATTTGACCGATAAGCACGAAAGAGAAGAGAAATCTTACGAGATGGTTCATAGGTTAAGACCGGTAATCCAGTCAAAATGCGAGCCTTTGAAAAAAGGAACAAGCATCAAAATGATAGAACAGCCGGCAGGTCCTCCTACACTTGCTGCGATAGTTGTGGAGCTTTATGGAAAAGATATTCAAAAAACAAGAAAGCTTGCCAAAAGAATTGAAGATATTTTAAAAAGAACAGAAGGTTTAGTTGATGTCGATGCGATGATGGATGACTATTTTACGAGATTTAGGCTCAAAGTCAATAAAGAGAAACTGATAAAATCGGGGCTTTCTATCAAACAGATAAATAATATTTTATACTTAGCTTTTGAAGGAATGGAAGTAGCGGCTAAAAATAGTGAAAATTCTCCCGACCAGATACCTATCTTTTTGGTTTTAAGCGATAATACAAAAAGACTGGATGAGTTTTCAAAAGAGGATTTAAAAGCAAAACTGGCCTCTTTAAAACTTATGAATCAAAGAGGAATGATGGTTCCAGTAAGCGAGGTTGTGGATGTGATTGAGACAAAAAACAATCCTACAATTATGCATAAAGATTTAAGAAGAATGATAAATATTACCGCAGAAACCGATGAAGTCTCTCAAGTATATCCTCTTTTGGAAGCAAGAGATACAATGCTAAAGGAGCTTAGCGATCAGTATAAAGTTGAAAAGGTTCCCGGAATGTCCACTTATATGTTTGATTTAAAATTAACCGACAAAAAAACGGGAGAGAAGTATTTAATCAGATGGGACGGGGAGATGAAAGTTACCTTAGATACCTTTAGAGATCTTGGAGGAGCTTTTATCGCGGCTTTAGTTTTAATTTTTCTATTGATGGTTGTCTATTATAAAAGCTTTACTTTAAGCGGAATAGTTTTGCTTGGAAGTTTTCTCTCAATTATTGGCGTTATTTTTGGCCATTGGCTTATGGATCTATTTACCAAAGAAACCTTTTTCCTTACAGCTACCTCTCTTATAGGTTTTATTGCCTTGATGGGAATTAGTTCAAGAAACTCTCTTCTTTTAATAGATTTTGCAAAGGCTTTGATGGTAGATAAAGGATTTGACAAGCAAAGAGCAATAGCAATAGCAAGCGCTACAAGAGCAAAACCTATCTTTCTAACTGCTGCGGCTATTATCTTGGCAAGTACCCTTCTTGCAACCGATCCTATTTTTGGAGGTTTGGGAGTTGCTTTGATATTTGGAACTGTTGCGGCGGTTATAGTGTCTTTGATTTTTGTTCCTGTTCTTATGCATAATGCTAAAGCTATGGATTTTAAAAAAGAAGAATAAATTTTTAGGAGTTTAGATGGCATCATATTCAATGAGTGATTTGAAAAAAGGTTTAAAAATAGAGATAAATGGTATTCCTTATAAAATTGTAGAGTATCAGCATGTAAAACCGGGAAAAGGCGCGGCATTTGTTAGAGTTAAGATAAAATCTTATCTAAACGGAAAAGTGATAGAGAAGACTTTCCATGCTGGAGATAAATGCGAGCAGCCAAATTTAGAGCAAAAAACAATGCAGTATCTTTATGATGACGGCGAATATTTGCAATTTATGGATAACAACACCTATGAGCAGATAGCTCTAAGCAAAGAGCAGGTTGGAGATAATGTAAAGTGGCTTATAGATGGAATGAATGTAGAAGTTTTGTTTCATAACGGAAAGCCTATAAATGTAGAGGTTCCTCCTACAGCTGAATATAAGGTTGTAGATACTCCTCCAAATTTCAAAGGAGATTCTCAGGGAGGAAAGAAACCCGCAACTTTAGAAAGCGGAGCTGTGATTCAGGTTCCTTTTCATATTTTGGAAGGGGATATAATAAAAGTGGATACGGCTAAAGGTGAATATTTAGAGAAAGTTAAATAAGGAGGTTAATATGGCTAAAGTTTTAGTTCCTTTGGCAAACGGTTTTGAAGAGATAGAGGCCATATCAATAATTGATGTTTTAAAAAGAGCAGAAATTAATGTTACGGTAGCTGGTTTAAACAGTATAGAGGTTGTGGGAGCCTATGCTAAAATTCCTATGAAAACCGATACTCTTTTGGAGAATATAAATATAGAAGAGTATGATATGATGGTTTTGCCAGGAGGTCTTCCAGGGGCTGAATATCTTGCAAAAAGCGATCTTGTAAAAAAATATATTAATGTTTTGAATGAAAAAGGGAAATATGTCGGCGCTATCTGCGCAGCTCCCTGGGCGCTTAAGGAAGCTGGGGTATTGGAAGGCAAAAAACATACAAATTATCCCGGTTTCGAAGAGAAAACCGGAGTTGAGGGATATGTCTCCGATCAGAAAGTAGTGGTTGACGGGAATGTTCTAACTTCAAGGGGACCTGGAACTGCTATATGTTTTGCTTTGGAGATTGTTAAGCATCTAAAAGGCGAAGAGGTTTATTCCCAGTTAAAAACCGGTCTTTTAGCCGATTACTGCTAAGAGAGGCTCTCCTCCTCTCTTTTTCATTTTACTTTAAATATATCTACATCAGTTAATAAAAATCCAAACCGCTTCATTTTCTAACCTTCTTTTAATTTTTTTCAAGTAATATAACAGAAATTAATACTTTAATATTGGAGTATTTTTATGGCAAAGTATGATGTTTTGATAATAGGAGGCGGGGTTGCCGGAATTACTTGCGCTCTTACTCTATCTTCTGTGGAAAATAAGTTTCCGTGGGCTAAAGATAGAAAATATTTAATAATTGATGAAAACAATTCTGACCTTCTGCAAGCTAAACTCTATAATGTCCCAGGAGTCAGACAAGGAGCTCTTGGAGAAGAGGTTATAAGAGATATGAGAAAACAGCTTGATATGTTTAAAAGTATTGAAATTTTAGACGATATAGTGGTTAGAGCGGAGGGCAGTTTAAATAATTTTTCGGTAACTACAAAAAGCGGAAAAAGCTTTTTGGCAGACAGATTGGTTTTGGCTACCGGAATGCATAAATTTGATATAGAAGGTTTAAACGTAGAGGTTTTGCCTCACGATAAAGTTATGAAGCCTAAAAAGATTAAGATAAAAAATAAAGATTTAAAAGTTAGAGAAGGGCTATATGTAGCGGGGCTTGCAGCCGGTTCTAAAACGATGTTTGCCATAGCTGCGGGGGATGGAGCAAAAGTTGCGTGCGATATTTTTGAAGAGTGGACCGGAAAATTTGCCGTAGCTCATGATTCTGTTTCTAAAAATTAAACGGCTCTTATCTAAAATATAATAATATGTTGCTTTTAAAAATAAAAATGTTATTATAACCGCTACTTTGAGAAAGGGTTTTGAATGAATGAGAGTTTGGTTTTGCAAGCTCTAAAACTTATGGTGATAGGTATGGGCACTGTTTTTTTATTTTTATCTTTGATGATTTTTTTGTTAAATCTTCAAGCCAAAATAGTAACCAAATATTTTTTAAAAACCGGTTTTCAAAATCCAAATCTAAAAGAGTCAAAAGAGGTTAAAAAATTAAAAAATAAAGAAGAGAAAATAGATTTAGAGGTAGTAGCGGTTATAACGGCTGCGGTTAAAAGATTTAGAGCTAAAAAGGCACAAAATGGCTAAAAAATTGATAGACGTGATGGATACCACGTTTAGAGACGGTTTTCAGTCGGTTTTTGGAGCAAGAGTTTTAACAAAAGATTTTCTTCCGGCAGTGGAGGCCGCTTATGAGGCTGGAATAAGGCATTTTGAGTTTGGAGGAGGGGCGAGATTTCAGGCGCTCTTTTTCTATTTAAACGAAAATGCTTTTGATATGATGGATAAATTTAGAGAAATTGTAGGAAAAGAGGCAAACCTTCAAACTCTTGCAAGAGGTATCAATACGGTTATGCTTGATACCGGAAGCAGAGAGCTTATAGATTTGCACGCAAAACTTTTTAAAAAACATGGAACCGATACGATTAGAAATTTTGACGCTTTAAATGATGTAAATAATTTAAAATATAGCGGGGAAGCTATAAAGAAGGCCGGATTGAATCATGAGATAGTAATTACGATTATGGATCTGCCTCCCGGATGTAAGGGAGCTCACGATGTGGCTTTCTATGAGAAGATTTTAAGAGAGATTTTAGATAACGAAATAGAGTTTGACAGTCTATGTTTCAAAGATGCTACCGGAACTTCAAGCCCCCATAAAGTTTATGAAACCATTTCAATGGCAAAGAGGCTTCTTCCGGAAGATATTCATGTAAGACTTCATACTCACGAGACTGCGGGAGTTAGCGTATCTTGCTATCTTGCCGCTTTGGATGCGGGGGTGGATGGAATAGATTTGGCGGCATATCCAGTTAGCGGAGGGACAAGCCAGCCAGATATTCTAACTATGCTTCACGCAACAAAAGGAACAAATTTTGATTTGGGGGGATTGGATCCTGAAAAGATTTTAAAATATGAAGATGTTTTAAAAGATTGTTTAAAAGATTATTTTCTTCCTATGGAAGCAACTCAGGTTCTGCCCATAATTCCGTTTTCTCCAATGCCTGGAGGAGCTTTGACGGCAAATACTCAGATGATGAGAGATAACAATATTTTAGATAAATTTCCGGAAGTTATAAAAGCTATGAGAGAAACTGTTGAGAGAGGTGGTTTTGGAACATCTGTAACTCCGGTTTCTCAGTTTTATTTTCAGCAGGCTTTCAATAACGTGATGTTTGGCCCATGGAAGCAGATAGCCGAAGGTTATGGAAAGATGGTTTTGGGCTATTTTGGGAAAACTCCCGTTAAGCCAGATCCTAAGATTGTTAAATTGGCAAGCGAACAGCTTAAATTAAAGCCTACAACCGAAAATCCTTTGGATATAGCCGACAGGGATCCAAAAAAATCTATTAAATATTTCAGGCAGCTTTTAGAAGATAACCATATAGAGATAACTGAAGAGAACATTTTCATAGCTGCAGCCTGCGGAATAAAAGGAATAGAGTATCTAAAAGGAAACGGAAAAGTAAAGGTTAGAAAAAATTCTAAAAAAGAGGAGAAAGCCTTTAAAAAAACCGAAAGCTATACCGTAGTGGTAAACGGAAACAGATACAGCGTTCATATTGCCGAAGGGGCAGATGAAGATATCGATATAAAACCTGTTAAAAAAAGTGAAAAAGAAGAGATACAAAAAAGCTCTAAAGAGATATCAAAAAGCCCTAAAAGCGATAAAGAAGGAGAGGAGATAAGAGCGACTCTTCCAGGAGGGGTTTTAAAAATTTTAGCAAAAGATGGAGAGAGGGTTAAAAAGGGAGAAATTGTTATGCTTTTAGAGGCTATGAAGATGGAAATAGAGGTTGTATCTCCTAAAGATGGGGTTATCTTTTTTAAAGTCTCTCAAGGCGATACGGTTGAAAATAACCAGCTTTTAGCTATAGTGGAGTAGTAAAATAAAATGTCTAAAGGAATAGTTAAAATATTTTTGATTTTTTCTTTGGTTTTTTCATCGGCTCTCTTTGCAAAAAGCGATGAAAATCATATAGGCTCTTTTTCAAATTTGATAGAAGGGTTTGTAAAAAATACCGGGATTTATGCGTTTGTAAATCCAAAAGAGGGGGTTAAAAACAGCGAGGGAGAGAAGATAAGCAAATTTTCCCAAAGTTTTGGAAGAATTATAATGATAATCATCTCTTTTGTTCTCTTTTATCTTGCAATAGCTAAGGGATTTGAGCCTCTTTTGCTTCTTCCAATAGGCTTTGGGGGGCTTTTGGCAAATATTCCAATAGTAAATTTTACCGGAGAGCACGGCCTCTTGGGGATTTTATATCATGCCGGAATAGAGAATGAGTTTTTCCCTCTTTTAATTTTCATGGGGGTTGGAGCGATGACCGATTTTGGCCCTCTTTTGGCGAATCCGAAAATGGCTATTTTGGGAGGGGCGGCTCAGTTTGGAATTTTTGGAACGCTTGTGGGGGCTGTGGCATTATCGGAATATACCGATATTTTCGATTTTACCCTAAAAGAGGCTTCCGCTATTAGCATTATAGGGGGAGCCGATGGCCCAACTTCCATCTATGTAGCGGCCAATTTGGCTCCCGATCTGCTTGGGGCAATAGCGGTTGCGGCATATTCGTATATGGCTTTGGTTCCTGTAATTCAGCCTCCAATTATGAGGGCTTTAACGACTAAAGAAGAAAGAAAAATTAAGATGAAGCAGACAAGGGAAGTTAGCAAACTTGAAAAGATGCTCTTTCCTCTTTTGCTTCTTTTGATATGTATTTTGCTTTTGCCGGAAGCTACCCCTCTTGTGGGAGCTTTTACTTTTGGAAACTTTATCAAAGAGGCTAAAGTGGCTGATAGGCTTTCTGATACTATGCAAAACTCTTTGATAAACATAGTAACCATCTTTTTAGGGCTTGGAGTAGGTTCTAAGCTTGCGGCGGATAAATTTTTGGATACAAAAACTCTTGGTATTTTGATTTTGGGACTTTTTGCTTTTGCGATAGGAACTGCCGCTGGAGTTTTGATGGCTAAAGTTTTAAATAAGTTTACTAAAGATAAAATTAATCCACTAATTGGAGCCGCGGGCGTAAGCGCAGTGCCTATGGCGGCTAGAGTGGTAAATAAGGAGTCTATGAGAGAAGATCCTACTAATGTGCTTTTGATGCATGCGATGGGGCCTAATGTGGCCGGGGTTATAGGTTCTGCTATTGCAGCCGGAATATTACTGTCAGTATTTTAAATTTTAATAATTTTGGGGAGATAAATTATGTCAGAGATTAAAGGTTTGGAAAAATTAGGATTAAAAAATATCAAAAAAATTTATCATAATCCAAGCTATGAACTTCTTTATCAGCATGAACTTGAGAAAAAAGAGGGGCTTTTAAGCGATCTTGGCGCCGTTATGGTAGATACCGGAATTTTTACAGGAAGAAGCCCTAAAGATAAATACTTTGTAAAACAGCCGCCTTCAGAAAAAAATATAGCATGGGGAGAGATTAATCAGCCTATTTCAAAAGAAATTTACGAAGAGCTTTTGCAAAAGGCAAGAGAGCAGCTTTCAGGAAAAGAGATCTATATTATGGACGTATTTGTGGGAGCTAGCAAAAGCAGCAGAAAAAAGATAAGAGTGGTTACAGAAATAGCATGGCAGGCTCATTTTGTAAAAAATATGTTCATAAGACCTACCGAAGAGGAGCTTAAAGATTTTGAGCCAGATTTTGTTATGTATAATGCTTCTAAAGTTACAAACGAAAAATGGAGAGAGCACGGGTTAAATTCCGAGGTTTTCGTTGTTTTTAATATTGAAGATAATGTTGCTGTAATAGGCGGAACATGGTATGGCGGAGAGATGAAAAAGGGAATCTTTTCAATGATGAACTATTGGCTTCCGCTTGAAGGAAAGCTTCCTATGCACTGTTCCGCAAATATAGGAAAAGATAATGATACCGCTTTGTTTTTCGGGCTTTCTGGAACGGGTAAAACCACTCTTTCAGCCGATCCTAACAGAAGATTGATAGGAGATGACGAGCATGGATGGGATGATGAGGGAGTCTTTAATTTTGAGGGCGGATGCTATGCTAAATGTATAGGATTAAATCCCGAAAAAGAGCCTGAAATTTATGGAGCAATTAAGAAAAACGCTCTTTTGGAAAATGTAGTTGCCGATGAGAACGGGAAAGTTGATTTTAACGATGCTTCTAAAACCGAAAATACGAGAGTCTCTTATCCAATTTTTCATATTGTAAATCATGAAGAGAGTCTAATGGGCCCTCATCCTAAAAATATAATTTTCCTAAGCGCGGATGCTTTTGGCGTATTGCCTCCTGTATCAAAGCTTACAAAAGAGCAGGCAATGTATTATTTCCTAAGCGGATATACAGCGAAAGTTGCTGGAACAGAGAGAGGAATAACCGAGCCTGTGGCAACTTTTAGCGCATGTTTTGGTGAAGCTTTCTTGCCTCTTCATCCAACAGTTTACGCAAAACTTTTGGGAGAGAAGATAGAGAAACACAATGTCGATGTTTATCTTGTAAATACCGGATGGACAGGCGGAGCTTACGGTGTTGGAAAGAGAATGGATCTAAAGGATACGAGAGCTTGTATAAACGCTATCTTGGATGGAAGCATCAAAGAGAGCGAGTTTGATAAAACCGATGTTTTTGGGCTCTATTTTCCAAAAACTCTAAAAGGTGTTAATTCAGAAATTTTAAATCCAAAAAATGCATGGAAAGATAAGGATGAATATATTAAGACAAGAAATCATCTTGCCAAACTCTTTATAGAAAACTTTAAAAAATATCAAAAAGCTGATGCCGATTTTGATTATTCAAAAGCCGGGCCTAAGCTTTAAGGTTAATTGATGAGCAAACTTTGGTCAGGAAGATTTAGCAAAAAGGGAAGCAGGCTTTTAGATCTCTTTAACGCCTCTCTCCCTTTTGATAGAAAATTATACAAAGAGGATATAAAAGGCTCTATTGCGCACGCAAGAATGCTTGCAAAGCAGAATATCCTAACAGAAGATGAAGCCAAAAGGATAGAGGAGGGGTTAAAAGAGATTCAAAAAGAGATTGAAGAGGGAGAGTTTGTTTTTGACATAGAAGATGAAGATATCCATATGGCCATTGAAAAGAGGCTTATAGCGTTAATTGGAGATACCGGCAAAAAACTTCATACCGCAAGAAGCAGAAACGATCAGATAGCTTTAGATTTCAGACTCTATGTCTTAGATTCAAATAGAGAGATAATTTCTAAAATTTTGAATCTAATTGAAACAGTTTTAAAGATAGCAAAAGAGAATACTTCTGTTATTTTGCCCGGTATGACCCATCTTCAGCATGCCCAGCCTATCAATTTTGCTTATCATATGTTAGCTTATGCGGCTATGTTTAAAAGAGATGTGGAGAGATTTCAAAGCTCTCTTGATAGAAATAACTATTCTCCTTTGGGATGCGCGGCTCTTGCCGGCACGCCTCATCCAATAGATAGAGATTTTGTGGCAAAAGAGCTTGGATTTAAAGGCATTAGCGTAAATTGTCTCGATACGGTAAGCGATAGGGATTTTGCGCTGGAGATTTTATTTAATATCTCCGTTTTGATGATGCATATATCAAGGCTTTCTGAAGAGCTTATTTTATGGTCAAGTTATGAGTTTCAATTTATAACTTTAAGCGATGAGTATTCTACAGGAAGCTCCATTATGCCTCAAAAGAAAAATCCAGATGTCCCAGAGCTTCTTAGAGGAAAGACAGGAAGAGTTTACGGAAATCTTGTATCTTTGCTTACTGTTTTAAAAGGCTTGCCGCTTGCTTATAATAAAGATATGCAAGAAGATAAAGAGGGAGTTTTTGACAGCGTAGAGACTGCTTTGATATCTTTGGAGATTTTAAAAGAGACTCTCTCTACGATGAAAATAAACAGAGATAAAATGCAAAAAGCCTCTAAAATAGGGCATTTGACAGCTACCGATTTGGCCGATTATTTAGTTAAAAAAGGAATTGCTTTTAGAGAAGCTCATTTTATTACCGGAAGAGCTGTTGCAAAAGCTGAAGAGATAGGGGTTGATTTAAGCGAACTTCCTTTGGATGAATTAAAAAAGATTGATTCAAGAATAGATGAGGATGTTTTAGAGACTCTATCTTTAACTAACTCTATGAATGCGAGAGATTCCAAAGGAGGAACCTCAATAAATTCTACAAAGAAGCAGCTTCTGTTTTTTGAAAAATGGCTTGAAGAGATAAGAGGGTAATTTTTTGTATCAGTCCGTTAAGTTATATAAAAGGGGACTGATACATTATATTATTGTTTGAAAGAGTGTAATGAAAAGATTTTTACCACTATCTCCTTTGATTTCCAAACATATCCAAAAACATTATAAAAAGGTTGATAAAATCAAGATACAAAGCCAAAGCCCCTACAATAGCAGCGCGATTGATAGCTTTTGGATCTCCTCCAGAGAGTTCTTCTCCCATCTGCTTGATCTTTTGCGTATCGTAGGCTGTGAGTCCCACAAAAATAATCACTCCGATGATATCGATCCACCACTCTAATGTGGGACTATGCAAAAAGAAGTTGACTACCATAGCGATAATAATACCGATAAGTCCTGCTATGAGGATGGAGCCCCACGAACTAAGATCACTATCGGTAAAATAACCATACAGGCTCATTGCTCCAAAAGTCAAAGCGGAAATGAAAAAGGCGCTGGCAATGGAAGTCTCAGTAAAGACTAAAAAGATGGAAGAGAGTGTCATCCCATCTATGAGGGAAAAAAGAATAAAAAGCACTCTTGCAGTTGAAATATCCATCTTGTCGATACCGGCCGAAAGAGCCACAACCAAAGCCAACTCTATAAAAATCAGTATCCAAATCGTCCAAGGATTGCCAAACAGCAAATGAAGCATAAAAGGTGAATGAGCAGTAGCCAAAGCAGAAAAACCTGAAACCAGAAGACCTATCATCATCCACTCATAGACTGAACGAAGCAGTCGGTTGGTGGAGACTTTGCTCCATTCTGGTAAATATATTTCTTTTGCCATCTTTATCCCTTTTTATAGAAATATTTTAATTATAACATAAATTACTTAACGTTTAGTAAGTAAAATAATAAAAAAAATATATTCAGGGCATTTATACCCCGATTTCAATCTTCGAAAGTTTTGAAAGCTGTTTTTGCT
>JALVCR010000232.1 GCA_027009865.1 Campylobacterales bacterium | reverse complement strand
ATTAAGTTTTCAAAAGAAACATGGGAGGCCGGTAAACTCTCCATACTGATCGCAACCAGAGGCGGCACTACCGGCGGAATATAATTCCTTTCCGCCTTTCACATTCCCTATATTAAAAATAGTATCAAAAAAAATTTCATTTGTCAACGGCTTGATTAATATTGACTTAAAAGTTACGATATAATTTTAAGGAGTATTTGGTTAACACTAAATTTTAAATGTTATAGTTTTTATTTTATAAAATTTTTTAACAGGAGAGTAGATGTCAGTTTTGATGGAATTTGCAATGTTTCCGACAGATAAAGGCGAAAGCGTAAGCGAGTATGTCTCAAAAGTAATAGATATGATAAAAAAAAGCGGCGTTTCTTACAAACTATCCCCGATGGGCACCACAATAGAGACCGAATCGATGCAAGAGGCTTTGGAAATTTTAAACAAAGCCTATAAAGAGCTTGAGCCATTTTCAAACAGAGTATATTCAAATGTGAAATTCGATATCAGGAAAAACAAAAAAAACCGCCTAAAGCAAAAGATAGCATCCATAGAAAAACATATAGGAGAGGTTAATAAATAGCCTCTCCTACTCTTTAAACTCGTAAGCTCCTATATCGGGAGCTATTCCGTAATAATCGTAGCTAACGCCCTCTCCTTTGCTCCATTTTATATCCCTATCCACTTCTATCGTATTGGAAGCGTAATTTACACCAACGACTCTAACTCTCTCATTTCCAACTTTTATCAAATCTCCCTCTTTCAAACCGTATCCGTCGGTAAAATAGGAGGCATCTAAAACCTCTATAACTCTTCCCTCCCCGCTTGAAGAGGTAAAAGTCAAAAAGCCTCCTTTATCTATAGCTTCGCTGTTTTCTTTTAGATGAAAATCCATTTTAGCTTCATCTTTAAAATAGAGATCGCTTAAAGCAAAAGAGTGCTCATCTTTGCCGCTTTTAGACTTATATTCGCTAAAAGATCTATAGTTTCTTCCAACCTGAATAAAAGAGATATCCTTATAGATATTATAATCCATTATCCAAGAAGAGGTTTTGTTGCTAATATCTTTAAACATAAATGGAGCTTCCCCTTCGCTTGAGAAAATATTGTTTTTAATTCTCCATCCAACAGCATTACCCAAAAAGAGATCTGCTTCCGTAGAAGAATCTCCAAGCACATTATGCACAAAAACGCTATCTCTAACCAAACCTCTGTTTGCCGAACCTATCATTCCGCCTCTTTTATTATGCCATCCCACATTGTGCCTTACAATCACATGATCGGTAGTAGATTCGGAAGTTTCTTGGCTGATTGTAATTCCAAGACCAAAATTATCATAAACAAGATTATTTTCTACTATCAAATTTTCAGCCCCGTCCACATAAAGAGCGCTTGCCCAAACTTTTCTAACTCCGTTTCTATAAACTCTGTTTCCGGCAACCAATCCGTATTTATTCATTCCAAATACAGAAAACTGCCCTCTTTGATGGCCTATTATATCTATTCCTATAAAATCGTTATCGTTTACTTCATTGTTTACAATTTTAAAATATTTTACATTTCCCAATACCGTAAGAGCTTCGTTATAAGCCCCCGCCCTATTTGGATTTCCGGTATGGTTATGATGGACATGATTTCCTTCTATCGTAATATAAGACATAGGCTTATCTTTTCTCGCTATTACGCTAAGAGCGTGTCCAAGCCTTTTGGTTTCGGGAATATTGGCGTTAGATTCGCTAATTTCATTATTTTTTATAATAATATGGCTTCCAGGCCCATAAAATACAACCCCTTCTCTATTTGGCTTATAGACATGAAAGCCTATAAATTTTATATAAGATACCCCATATCCAACCACCGTATCGCTCATAGCCGTATCATTTCTTGTAATAACCGGTTTTTCTCCGGGATAGTTTCTAAGAGTAATGTATCCCTCTTTCTCATTTCCAGAATGTTTAAATACCACTCTTCCAGGATAAACTCCGCCTCTTACCATTATCGTATCTCCCGGTTTTGCCAAATCCAAAGCGTATTGAATAGTTTTTAAAGGGCCGTCTCCATCTTTTGGGGAAGGATATCTTCCAGACCACTCATCATTTCCGTTAGCAGCAACATAAATGATTCTGCCTCTGCTCTCTTTTGTAACGGCTTCCACTATGACGCCGTCAGATTCCACACCGTTTAAAAAGGCGCTTATTTTATATTTATACTCTCTGTTTGGCAAAAGATTGGAGTCTGTATAGCTGTAAACTCCTCTCTTTTTATAAAGCTTTATAAGTTTTCCGTCTCTATAGATTTTGTAATCGGCCTTTTCATTAGTGTTATCTTCCCATTTTAAAGTAACATCTACCCCGTTAACTTCAACACTGACATTTGTCGGATCGGATGGTTTTGAGATGGCAAAATTCTCTCTATCCAAGAGAAAAATATTATCAACCATACCATCTCCTCTAATCATCAATCCATCCACTTCCAAAAGTTTCTCTTTACCAAAAAGCTTTAAATCGTTTTGAAGGTTTCTTTTGAAATTAAACCAGCCTTTTGGTATATCTTTCAAAGCGATTACCAGATATTTCCCGTAAATGAAATTTTCATCTACCGTATTTGTATAAGTTAGATACTTTATCCCTTTATTTGTCATAACTTTTATATAAAAAACAAAATCTTTATCAAAATTCATATCCATATTGAAAATAAACTGTTCTTTATTTCTCCATTCTCCATTTTTACCTCTAAGCCAATATCCGTTCGCAACTCCGTTTCCTTGAAACTTTATAACTCTGCTTCCAATCTTTTCATCATAAACGTTTTCAACTTTAGCCCCAAAAGGATAGTTGTCATAAATTACCCAAGAATTAATCTCTCCATTTTCCCCATCTTCATATAAACTTTTTTTAGATTCGTTTTCAGTATTCTCTTTTGCTTTTGTTTTTATCGTAAGTTTTGCCCTTTTGGATTCTCCAACATCATTAAAAGCTAAAATCTCATAAGTATATAGAGTATTCTCCTTCAACCCGGTATCCACAAAAGAGTTTGAAAAGTCTACAATATCGATAAGTTTGGAATCTCTAAAAATCTTATATTTTACACCTTCTTCTCTATCCCAACTCAAAAAAACACTGCTATCGGTAGCTTTAGCTTTAAAGTTTGAGGGCGCTTTGGGAATAACAGGTTTTTTATCAAAAGATTGAAGATTATCAAGCTTTAAATTTCCATAAATCCTAAATTTTAAAACTTTT
This sequence comes from Campylobacterales bacterium, assembly GCA_027009865.1. Taxonomy (GTDB): domain Bacteria; phylum Campylobacterota; class Campylobacteria; order Campylobacterales; family JAADDG01; genus JAADDG01. Next base: position 21,174 of record JALVCR010000232.1, on the reverse strand, counting down.
TTTATAAACACCCTCTTTTGAGCATCATTTAAATCTTTTTGCAAATCTAAAACAATCTCTCTCCATCTGCCATCAATTATTTTACTACCAAGACCATGTCTTATAAAATCTTTTTTACCCAAATAATCTCCATCCTGGGCAGTATAAGCTAAATATTTAACTCCATTATCAGTCTCAACCATAAACTCCAAATAAAACTTATCTCTTGCACTTAAATCAAATGAATATTTTAAAGCATTATCTCCTATAGATATTTCATAACCGCTTTTAAGACCAAGTCCACTAAATTTTATAATTCTGCTTTTTTTAACAGAATCATATAGATTTAATATTTTGGAATAATTGACGCCTTTTATCACATGCCATCTGTCCACTTTTCCATCTTCTGCATTTTCATATATTTTTTGGCTTGCAAAAACAAAATTTACAAAAAAAAGTGTAAACATTAAATATATTTTTAAGTTTTTAATCATTTTTCTTCCTTTCCTTCAATAAGTTAATATTTCTATACATTTCTATATCGGTTTTTAAATAAAAAATATTCGGCGCAATTTCGCTCTTTTGATAAAGAAAAATTTTTAGATAAAATATGCTAAAAAAAGAGAGTAGAAGATATGGATAATTACACGATTTTTTTTCTAATTTTTTTCATTTTAGCCTCTATAGCTATATATTTTTTATATCTTTTCGAAAAAGGTGATAAATTAAAAGAGATAAATAATGGAATATGTCCTAAATGTAAAAATAAAAGTGTGGAAATTGTAAATCAAAAAAGCCATGGATGCAGCGGAACTCAAGAGATAACGATAGAGTGTAAGAAATGCGGATATAAAGATTCATTTACTATCTCAAATAACGGCTGTGGAGGAGGAAGTTGCAGAATTTAATTAGTGGCAAGAAAGTTTATATCTTATATAAGGATTTTTAAGATAAGATGGATACCTCATAGAAATATAAAAAGATTTAGTTTGATGAGCTGATATATCTTTGGCAATTACAAAATCCTTTTCAACAAAATTTTTCTTATTTTCTTCTTTATTGCTAAAAAACTCCGGGATAGTAGATTTTGGATTAAACATTGCCGAACCAGATAAATTTTTTCCACTCATAGGATTTGATGCGATTTTTATATTAAGCGTGCATTCTCCTATTTTGTAGTTTCCAATATTTTGAACTTTTCCTAAAAAAACAATAGATTCATTTAATAAAACTCTTCTATGTTTTATATTTAAAATCTTAGCTTTTTTAGTATATTTATCCAAAGCAAAAAGAGTAAAAAAAGCCATCATACTTACTATCAAAAAAGAGGAGAAAATCATAGGCAAAATAAGTTTTTTATCCTTTTGAAGCAAACTTAAAATAACAAAAATAAGAAAAATCCCTCCCAAAACCGCCAAAGCGACTTTATGCCAAATTGTAAGATAGGTCATTAGTAACATTCCGCCTTTACGCTTATATTTAAATCTTTTTTATAGTTTATTTTATCTATTACAACTCTAAAGCCCTTTTGCCCTTTTTTAGGAATTAAATCCTTAATCCATATCGTTTTTTTGCGTAAAGGCTTTAACAAATAAAAATACTTCTTTAAAAAATTTTTAGAAAATTTATATATTTTAACTTTAATTTTGCACTCTTTAAAATCTATTTTACCTAAATTTTTAACCTTCCCCTCTACTATAAATGAGTTTCCGTAATGCAAAAACTCCTGTTTTTCAATGATAACTTTACTCTTCTTAACACTTTTTTGCATAAGAATATCTATAAAGAGAGGAGAAAAAACTAAAAATACAAAATTAAAAAATATTAAAAAGATTGATAATATCGGTCGCTTATTGGAAATAATAATAGAGAGAGTCAAAACTAAAATAAAAAGAAGAAGAACCCAAATATAGGAGATATAATCATAAATACTAAGATGAGTTATATAATTTATTATATCTCTCTTTATCCCTAAAATAATTTGATTCATTTAGAGCGGGATCTCTTCTCCTCAATTCCGCTTATTCCAAAACGCCTCTTAAGCTCCTTTTTTACAAGTTCTGGAGATATATTTTTATATCCCAAAGCTACAAGAGAGTGAAAAAGAAGATCGCAAGCTTCATAAATTATCTCCTCCTCCTTAGAATCCTTAACGGCAAAACAAAACTCTCCAGCCTCTTCCACCACCTTTTTTAAAATGGCGTTCTCTCCCTTTTTAAAAAGAGAGGCTACGTAAGATTTTTCACTTAGAGACTGTTTTCTCTCCAAAATTATGTGATAGACTCTGTCAACTATATCATAATTTGATATAGCCTTCTCATCTATTTCATAAACCTCTTTTGAATTTTTAATATCTCTAAAAAAGCATGAGTATCTTCCGGTATGGCAAGCCGCGCCCCCTACCTGCTCTACTTTCAAAAGCAAAGTATCATTATCGCAGTCTATAAAAATCTCTTTTACCTTTTGGATATTTCCGCTTGTTTCACCCTTCTTCCATATTCTTTCTCTGCTTCTTGAATAGTAATGGGCAATATTTGTCTTTAACGTAAGCTCTAAAGCCTCCCTATTCATATAAGCCAGCATCAAAACATCTTTGGTTTTGAAATCTTGAGCTATAGAGGGAAGAAGAGGAGACTTCTTCCAATCTATTTGATCTAAAATATCTTCTTTCATTCTTTGGATCCAATAGCGCTTTGAATTTTCTTATCCTTAGTATCCACCCAAATATTTGGAACTGCACCGCCAGGCGTTAGGAAAATTTTAGCGTCTCTATTCTCTCTTAAAGCTTCGTTAAATTTAGCTTGAGTCTCTATCTCTCTTAATCTTAAAAGATAAGGAGTCAAACTCTTAGCTATCACACTATTTGCATAAGATTTAGCTTCAGCCTCTATTTTTATGGCATCGGCTTTACCTTTAGCCTCTATCTTTCTTGCCTCCGCTATACCTGTAGCAAGAGCTGCTCTTTTTTGAGCTTCTTGTCTTGCTCTTTCAACCTCATATCTTGTTCTCTCAGCTTCCTGTTTTGCTATCTGAACTCTCTCTATCTGCTCTTTAATTTTAGGAGGAAGAATAATATTTCTAAGCTGAACTGATATAAGCTCTACCGGAGAGCCTTCAAAGGCGTCCAGTCTTCTTTTTATCTCCACCTCTATTCTTTTTGCTATTTCGTTTCGCTTTACAGGCAAATCTTCAGCCGGATATTTTCCTATAACATTTCTTACAATATCTCTAACTATAGGATTGATAATTTTATCTTCCCAGCTAAGTCCCCATCTTGCAATAGTTTGAGGCGCGTTTTGAGGCTTTAGTCTGTATTGAACCGTCAAATCTATGGAGACTGGCAAACCTCTCGCATCCAAAACGGAAATAGCCGGTTTATATTTAATGCCGCTGTTTCTATTTAAAACTATTTCACCTCTTTCAGCTTTACTTGTATAATTGATTACTCTAACTTTGGTATCAACAATAATGATATCTTGGATAAACGGTATATAGACATGAAAACCGGGTCCCAAAGGAACAGGCTCATATTTTCCGGCTGTAACTTTTATACCTACTTCTCCAGATTGAATAACCACAAAAGGTTTTGTAATTATCAAAATAGCTACAAGGAATATAAGAACATATAAAAATCCGGCTTTTTTACCGAAATTATTAAAAAAATCCATATCCCCACCATCATCTTCGTCAAAATTTTTCTCTTCTCTTTTTTTATCTTTTTTAAAATAATCGCTCAAATCTGCCGGCATACTTCTCCTTTATTTTGATTTTAAACATACGTTAAATAGTGCTCATACTTTTTATCCCTGCCGTGAACTACATCGAAATAGGCATCTTGAAGTTTTTTTGTAATCTCTCCTCTTTTTCCATCGCCTATCACTCTTGCATCAACCTCTCTAATAGGAGTAACTTCCGCTGCGGTTCCGGTAAAGAAAGCCTCATCGGCAATATAAACCTCATCTCTTGTAATCCTTCTTCTCTCTATCTCTATTCCCATACTTTTTGCAAGCTCTAAAACAGTTTTTTGAGTAATACTCTCAAGAGAGTTATCGTTTGGAGGAGTTATTAAAACCTTATCTCTTACTATAAAAAAGCACTCTCCACTGCCTTCTGCTATAAATCCCTCTTCATCCAAAAGCAAAGCCTCTTCATATCCGCATTCCAAAGCCTCAAATTTTGCCATTTGGGAATTTAAATAGTTAGCTACCGCTTTGGCCTTTCCCATAGTAGATTTAACAGGACTTCTAACAAAAGAGGATATTTTCACTCTAATTCCGTTTTTAAGCCCTTCATCTCCCAAATAGCTTCCCCACTCCCAAGCGGCTATTGCGGTATGAACCGGAGCGTTTACATGATATAATCCCATAACTCCGTAACCCAAATATATAATGGGTCTTATATATACGTTAGATTCGAAATGGTTTTTTCTTAAAATCTCTATTTGAGCCTTCTCAAGCTCTTCTTGATTAAAATTTGGTTTTATCATCGTGATTTTGGCAGAATCAAGAAGCCTTTTTGTATGCTCTTTTAGTCTAAATATAGCAAGCCCTTTATCGGTCATATAGGCTCTTGTTCCCTCAAAAACCCCATTTCCGTAATGCAGAGTATGGGTTAATATATGAACTTTTGCTTCATCCCAGCTTACAAACTCTCCATCCATCCAAATATATTCGGCTTTTTTCATATCTCTTTATCCTAATGGTGTAATTGTTTTTTAAAAAGCCTTTATTATATCGTATCTTTTATTAAAAATTTGCCTCCTGTAATTTCCTTTGAAACCTCATTTTTTACATCCTCATAAAAAACAACTTCTCTTTTTTTCATCCTTTTTGCAATATACATGGCCTTATCGGAAAATTTCAATATATCATTTATATCTTTGCTATCTTGTGGAAAAATGGAAGCTCCCATGCTTGTAGAAACAGATATCTTATGATTGCCTATTATAAAACTGTTTTTAAAAATATCAAAAATTCTTTTAGAAAAGCTCTTTATGCTCTCTTTTGCCCTCTCTCTGTCCAAAAAAGTTAAAATTATTAAAAACTCATCTCCACCAAGACGCAAAAAAAGATCTTCTCCTCTTATTATACTTCTAATCTCATTTGCCACTATTCTTAAAAGCTCATCTCCTATATGATGTCCTAAGGTATCGTTTATATCTTTAAAACCATTTAAATCAAAATATATAAATCCTAAAGATACCCTATTGCAACAGGTAATATCCAAAAGATAATCGATTTTTTCTTTAAAATAAGCTCTGTTTGGAAGACCTGTTAAAACATCATGATATGCAAGATACTCTAATTTATATTCCATCTCTTTTCTTTTTGTAACATCCAATAAATAACCATTAAAACAGGAGACTTTTCCTTTTTCATCCCTATCTATTAAAATATAAGCATTAAATACTTTTATTTTTTTATCTTTTGTAACTATACTAAACTCTTCCTCAAAAAAGCTAAGCCCCTTTTTTATAGCCTCTAAAATTCTTCTGCCAATTCTATTTAAATCTTTTCTTATAATAATATCTTTAAAAAAAATCTTTTCGGAAATAAAATCAAAAGAGGAATATCCTATATGATTTATTACATTTGGAGAGACATAATCTACGCTAAAAGCATCTTTTGCATTTATCTTAATAACTATAACAGGCCCTTGAACAAAAATATTTCGCTCGTATTCTACAATCTCATGAATATGCTCAAGCTCATTATTTGTTACAGTGATTAAATGAGAAAGAGCTTTTAGTGTTCTTATATAATCCTCGTCAATTTTTTCTGCTTTAAAAATTTCTTTTTTGCCATCTTTGGATTTAGGATTTTCAGAAAGTGCTAAAATAGTCATAGTTTCATTTAAAAGTTCGTTTCTTCTAGAGTTTATATGAAAAAACTCTCCATAAGTAAAAAATCCTGAAACTCTCCCAAAAGATGAAAGATATGAAAGTTCAATAGAGGCTGCATTTTGCAAAAAACGTCTTCTTGCCATGCAAGAATATACAAAAACTCCCTCTATTGCTCTGTTTTTAAGTTTTTTATCGCTTTTTGAAACAGAATTTATAATCAAATCGGCATTCCCCAGTCCAAACTGATAATAGTCTCCTATTTGAATATTCCCGGCAAAATCCAAAGAACCGTCATCATTTTTAGAAATTACCGCTCTTGCAACCTCCATACCATTTTTAATAGTGATCAAAGGAAACTCTATACCTGTTTTTGGAAGCATGGAAGCTGTCTCTTCGCCTAAATAGTGCCTATAGGCATCTACTGCTTTCATATTGTCTATCCTATAAACTCTATTACCGACCGCTGAAGTGATTTTAAGTTTTTTACCTACCGGAATCCACCCGAAACGGTAATCAGTAGAAACTATTAAATGTTTATTTATTAAAACCGCTCCTACAGCCCCATTTTGAATAACTTTATTATCGTGTATAACAAAGGTCTTTTGAAATTTTGCATTGTCTCCGGCAAGCCCTCCTGATAAAACTATATCTTTTGAAATAGTATTAACACCCTTTGCAAACTCCTCTCCGTTTGTATGCAAACCGTCGCAAAAAGAGATAATAACCTTGGAATTTTTATTTATTAAGAGTTTTGCAAGCTCTTTCCCTTTTTGATAACTGTTTCTTTGAGTAACATTCTCAACATAAGCAGTTTTAATCTCAGTTTTTTCAAAAGAGGAGATAGAAACTATAATATTTTCAGTTGTGATTTCACAATCAATTATTTCTCCATCCGTAGTAGAGCCTATAATCTTTGCTTTTGGAAATATCTCTTTTAACTCCAAAACAAGGTTAGTTAGAATATTTTTGTCGCAAATACCGCTAAAAATTTGTATGAGAATTGATTTTGAATTATTTATTTCATCTACAGGAATATTTGAAAAATCTTTTTTACCTTTATATTTAACGATATAAGTTTTCAATATTTAACCTTTTTGCGACTTTTATAACTTTAATATCGTTAAAAGAGAAAAATTTTTTATAATAGTATTTTAGAAGAAGCGCTTATACAAGCCGTTTCGCTCTTTAAAACAAGAGGTGTTTGGAAGCTAAAACCTTGAAGATTTTTAAAAAATTCTCTCTCTCTATCGCTAAAGCCACCCTCAGGTCCTACAATAAGCTTATTTATATTATTAATATCTTTAACCTCATCTCTATTAAAATCCAATACGATTAGATTATCTTTGTCTATTTCTTCTATGCCTTTTTTTACTTCAAGCTCCATAAGAGAGCTTCTGCCGCACTGCATACAGGAATTTATCAAAATACGCTCTAATCTTTTTAAATCAACTCTAAAATTTTTCTGACTCCTATCGCAATATAGAAAAGTGATTTTGCCGACTCCTATCTCGTTTAGCATAGGCAAAGCCCTCTCTATTGTTTTTGGATCCACAATGCACCAAAAGAGATGAAAAAATTTAAAAGGCTTGACTATTTCCTCTTTTTTTCCGATAAGATTTAATATAGCCTCCCTTTTATCAACTCTCTCTATCTCATAAGAGTATAAAAAATTATCCGTTAAGTTTCTAACATCTATTTTATCTTTTACTTTAAAACGCCTAACTTTAAAAAGATATTTATAAACATCTTCTTTTACGCTTAATATGCTCTCTCCCGCCCTTTTATCGTAAACAAATTTCATCTTCAAAAAATATACGCAAAAGCTATCGCAACAGATAATAAAATAATATCCGCCACATACTTTTTCACTGCAAAAGATTTAAAAACCTTCTGAGCCTCCAAATCCCTGTAGCTTGTCTTTTTATATCTTTTATATTTCATAATGGAAGTTATAAAAATAACTATCCAAACAGCTATCATTATAACTATATCAATTTTAAATGCAAACTGCTCTACCGTCCAGACCAAAAGACCGGTAAACAAAATAGCCGCAAGCAAAAGATAGTATTGAGGGGCCAAAAACTCTATCTGCTTTCCAAGAGAAGAGAAAAGCTGCTCTTTTGAAATAAAATATATATTTAAAATCGCCAAAAAATATAAAAGCCCTATAAAAAGCTTATGAGTCCACATAGCCGCCGAGAGGAGTTCTTGCAAGATATATCCTTTTTTGGTTTTATTATAGCGAAATTGAAATAAACAAAAAAATGAAATTAGGCATAAAATTTGCTTATAAAATTTTTATGAAAAAATTTTTTATGTTTATAAGCTTTCTATCGGTTATGAAAGCGGGTTTTGATGCATGGGATATAGATAAAGATATAAACGAAAGAGCAATTTCCACAAAAATAGCGGGAAAAGATTTTTTTATAACGATAGCCTCTTTAGATGATAAAAATAAAAATTTCAAAAAGATAAAAGATAAAGTGTGCATAAGAGTTAAAACAGAAAATCTAACTTCTCCGTGGAGAGAGATAGAGTTTAAAAATGAAGAGAAAAAAAATATTTTGCTAAATTATCCCGGCATAGCAAAAGAAGCAAAAATTGAGATCAAAAAGTGCTCCAAAAACAGAATCTACAAAAGCAGCGACTCTTTTGCCATAAGAGCATTTAAATTTGTCATCTCGATACCAAAAACCTTGATATCCCAAAAAAACTACTTTTTTAAAAATGCAATAAAAGCGGTAAATTATAAGGGAAAAACTGTAAACTATGAAAACTCTCCAGACTTAACCTATAAAAAACTAAATAGAAAATTAAAAGAGGATAATACTTTAAAAGGAGTTTTGAAAACCGAGAGCTTAAAATTTAAAAACGGAACAGCCAATTTAAATATTTCCTTTAGCGATACGGCAAATGTGGAAATCAAAATAAAAGATTCAAATTTTTCAAATATTGACAAAAAAGATACGCCTCTTTTTCAAAGAGAGACACTCTCTAAAGAGATACTTTTTTTTAAAATAAAAAAATTCTCCCTCTCTTTTTTAAATCCCCCCTCTTTTGAAAATAATGATACAAATTACACCTATCTCTCAAATGATTTAAATATGTCGGCAAGGGCATCCAATCTCTCATTTGAAATAAAAGCTCTTGGGGAAAAAAATAAGACTCTTTTTAATTACAAAGATCCAAAAGATATATATTTTGCTAACAAAATAAAAATAGAAAAATCTTTATCAATCAAGCCTTCTAAAGATTTGATAATTAAAGATAAAAATATCTCTTTTATAAAGGATGTCTTCTTTAAAGAGGGGAAAGCCAAAATAATTTTAAAAGATATCCCCTTTAATTATAAAAGAGATTTTAAAAGGCCAAAAAATCCCTTTTTTGCAAAAGGAAAAGATTCAACCCTCTATATAAAAACAGAAGATTTAATTTACAAAGCAAAAGGGAAGATTAGCTCAAACTTTCAAAAAAATGCTCTCTTCTTTTTTGCTAAATGCTATTTTAAAGATTTAAGCACAAATAAAAGCCCCTCATCAAACCAAGGCTATATTCAAATCTATTGTGATAGAGATTGCAAAAACTATTTTGAAAATTTTGAAGAGAGTGAAATAAACTGGTTTATAAACAGATACGATAGCAGCACTTATCTTCCTTTAGACTCCTTTTTGCCTAAAATATCCCCATCACTAAAGGATGATTTTGCCTTTTTTACAGGGGTTAAAGAGATAAAAAAAGCAAACAAAGGAGAGATAGATTTTAAAATATTTACTAATAAAAGGAGGAGCGCTTTTGCATATTTTCATGTAAATATTCCCTCGTGGCTTTGGAAAAGCGACTATTTTTCATACTCTTTTTCAAATCAAAGCTCTTGCGCTACGCATCCTTGTTTTAAATATATCTACACTCCGCCTTCTCTTAAACAAAAACCTTATAAAAAAGAGAGCATGGACTTGATAAAAGATATAAACGCATCCATTGAGAAAAAATATTTGAAAGTTTTTAGATGAAAAGAGGAATCAGTTTAATAGAGATTTTAATTGTTATAGTAATGGCATCCATTGTTCTACCTTCTATTATGAAAATATACTCAGTTATTGAAAAAAATACTAAATTTGTTGTAAATTTTGAGATTTTCACTCCCGCTATCTCTTTGGTTAAATATATCTCATCTCTTCCTTGGGATCAAAACACCTCTGCAAGCGGGGAAATACTTCTTACAGATTCTAAAAACATCTATCTTGAATGCAACAAAAGCTCTAAAATCAGAATAGGCTCTTTTTCAAAAGAGAGAAACTGCAAACATCTCCTAAAAGCTTCAAATATAGGAGAGGATAATGAAAATTTCATAAACGATTTGGATGATTATGAGGGCAAAAAGCTTCCTTTTTACAAAAATAGAAAAAGATATGAAATTAAAATCTCAATAAATTATACAGATGATAATATCATCTCTTACGATTATAATCAAAAAAGCGCTATTTTGGATCTATCAAAAAGCAAAATAGTTAAAAAAAGCTCCAATATAAAAGAGATAAAAGCCGCTCTTTTGGAAAAAAATAAAACTATCGCCTCTTTTAATTACTTTAGCGCAAATTTGGGAGAGATTTTAATAAGGAGGGAGGAGTGGTAAGAAGAGCTTTCACCCTAATAGAGATAATTGCAACAATAGCAATTTTATCTATTATAGCCTCCATTTCAATTTTCTCTATAGATAAATTGTATAAAACATTTAATAAAGCCAAAAAAATATCGAATCTATCTTTAGAAGCAAAAAGAGTCTCAATCCAGCTTGAAAATCTCCTCTCTTCAAAAATCCCCTCAACCATGATAGGCTACGATATGAAAAACAACTCTTTTGAATCGATATACAATCTAACTAAAGAGCATAAAATTTTAGAGTGGCTCTCTTTTACAAAAGATAGTTTTCAAAAAGGGGAGTGCTCCTTTTTTATTGATATGAAAAGATGCGATAAAAAAAACAAATATCTCTTCTCTCCCGATACAAATCTATCTCTTGTAAACGAGAGAGTCAAAAAGAAGTTCTCAAAAAGCGGGGATCTTTTTAGAGATGAAGATATTGTTTTAATCTTTAGCGGTTCATTTGATAACGGAGGAGATGTTTTTTCTAAAGATTTTAAAAATTTTTACGGATGGCACGGGCATAAAAGCGAAAAAATTATAAAGATATCTCAAAAGAGTGAGAGTGAAAAGTTTTTTATAAAAAATCTTCCACAAGAAATATATGAAAAGTATTACCTCTCATTCTCAGCTTATGCAATTGCAAGAGGAAAAGATATAGATAAATCCTCAATATGCATAAAAAATCTGCCTGTAAAAATTAAAGACAGCTCTCTTTTACTCTTTTACGATTACCGGCCTTGGAAGAAGGAAAGTTTTTGCGCCGATAAAAATGCCCAAAAAAAAGAGGGGAAAGTTACAATTCTATCTCAAAGTATAAAAAGCTTTAACGTCTCTTTAAATAACGACAATTTAATCTTAGATTTAACTTTCAGCCAAAATATAATGTATAAAAAAAACATTGAAATTTTTTCACAAAGGATAATATTTTGAAAAGAGGATTTTCTCTTTTTTATATGTTAGCAATTATAATTATTTTAAATTCTTTGCTTCTTATGGGATTAAAGTATGCGAAATTTTCAAAAAGAGTTTCGGTAAACGATATCTTTTTACAAAAAGCAAGACTTTTTTTGCAAAACTCAATAGAGCTTTCACTCCTTGCAATAAGCGGATATGATAGATCCAAAAAATTAAATTGTCTTCAAAAAATTAAAATAATTTCTAAAGATAAGAATTTTATAGCCGATATTAAAATTAAAAGATATTTTATATCTAAAAATTTCAAAAATTTTTGCCAAAACGCAAAAATGATAGAAAGCGATGAATCAAACGCCATGGTTTTGATGCAAATTACGGTTACAAACAACCCAAAAAGCAAAAAGATAAAAGAAAATATTAAACTGGTAAAACAAACTTTACAGAAAATCTAAAAAGGGACAAAATGAAAGAAGCTTTCAGCATGCTTGAAGTGGTGGTTACAGTAATGATAATAGGAATTTTTACCGCAATAGCCACCGAATTTATACCAAATAACTCTTTACTTGAAAATACTTCATATATTTTATATAAAATAAAAGAAACTCAAGCAAAAGCACTTCTAAATCAGGATAAAGGAAATTGTATCATTTTAGATAATAAAATATATGATAAATCAAAAAATCATCAAATAACGATAGAGAGCTCTCTTCTTAATAAAAAGTTATGCTTTGACAGTGAAGGAAAACCTTTTGAAGATAATTTATCAGTAGAGAATATGATAAAAAAGCCTGTAACTATCAAAATAAAAAAACAAAAAGAGGAGAAAGATTTAATACTTATGCCCTTTAGCGGTCTTGTAGTAATAAAATAGGAAAGGATTAATTTTGCATAAGGGAACAATATTTTACATAAATCCTATAAATAAAAAAGCTTTAAGATATTTTAAAAAAGAATTTATAGAGAGTGAAATAAAAAATCCTAAAAAACTATTTATAGGCTCAAGACTTCTTTATCAAGATATGATTTTACACTCTATAAAAGCAAGTGTAAATGAGTTTAAATATAATATAGATACATTTGTAGAAATGAAAATATATGAAGATATAGGACTTGATTTAAATAAAAATTATAAAATAGGATATATTTTAAAAGATACACAAGAAGAAAATATTAAAATAATTGATGCTTATGCAATAGAAGAGGATGAAATTAAAAATAAATTCTCTCCCATTTTGGAAAAAAGCAAACATATAGATTTCTTAGCAATACCCTTTTTAAGCTATAAAGCTCTTTATGAAAATAATATTTTAGAAAAAGAGAATGATATATTTATAAATATTTGTGAAAATGAATCTTTTGTAGCTTTTTACAAAAAGGGAGAGTATATATCTTCTAAATCCCTTCCTACTTTAAATGACATTTTAAAAGATTTAAAAAGAGTAGACCCATCTTTAGATCTGAGTATAGATTCCCTTAAAGATTTGCTTTTTAAAAAAGGTCTTAAAAAATCTTATTATCTTCCGGTAGAATATCCACTTTTTGAAGCTTTATTTAAAATATTTTCATCAATATTTACCAAAATATCAAATATTGCTATACATAATAGAAATATTTATGGCTTTGAGAGAGTAGAGAGAGTATTCTTTGGTATAGAAGATAAAACAATTAAAGGTGTTGAAGAGATGCTTAATCTCTTTTCAAATAATGAAATAACTTTATACAGACATGCATTTTTCAAAGATATAACAAATTTCTCCCAGCTTGATTTAATTTGTGCAATATATATTTATGATAAAGCAAAAAATAAAGATTCAAAAGACAACCTTACGATATTTGCAAAAGAGCATTTATTATTAAAAAGCGAAACGGGAAGATTTATTGCTTTCTTAGCAGCTTCTATTATAATTTTATCCTCTTTTCCAATTTATAAAGGATATCAAGTAATAAATCTTCAAAAAGAGGAAGAAGAGATATCGGTAAAAAACGAAGAGATTCAAAATAAAAGTTTTTTTATAAAAAATAAAGTTGAAAATCTTCAAAAAAAGCTAAATTTTGTAAAAAAGGAGGTTAAAATCAAAGAGGATAAAATAGCTCAGATTGAAAAAATAGTAAACAGTATATCAACACATATCCCAAAAAGAGAATATATTAAGATGATAGCTGAAATAGATGCTCTATTGGAAAAGTATAGGCTCCAAATAGAAAAAATAGAGCAAAAAGGGAAAAAAGAACTTACAATAAAAATCGTATCTAAAGGTGATAAAAGAGATACAATAGCAAAATTTATAAGAGATATAAACAAAAAAGAGGAGTTTAAATCTGCAACAACCGATGAGATAAAACTTGAAAATCAAGAGTATTCAAGTCTTGTCAAGATAGAAAAATGAAAATTTTTCAAAAAGCAGAGGAATTTTTCAAAAATTCTTCTGCCTCAAAAAAAACTACTATCTATATTCTCTCTTTTTTAATCCTATCTTTTTTATCTTTTAAATTTACTGCTTCTTTAAAAGAAAAAGAAGAGAGTTTAAAAGAAGAGATAGAATATATGAAAGAATCAATAAAAAATGAAAATCCGGCCGTTTTAGCCAAAAAGAGCCGCAATTTAGAAAGAGAGATTTTAAAAAACAAAAGCAAACTCTCAAAATTAAATGAAGATATAAATATATTGGAATCAAAATTGTATGAAATCCCCTATCTTTATAAAGAAAAAAGATTTCAAAAAGCATTAGAGAAAATTTTAAAAAGCTCCATAGAAAAAGGCATCACATTAAAATATATAAAAAATATCCCCTTAGATCAAAATCAGACAAAAGCTTTAATAGAGAAAAAAAGATTAAAAATAGAAGGAGAAGGGGATTTCAAAAATATCATCTATTTCATAAATGATATTGAAGAAGTAAATATTTTATCCGATATAAAAGATGTGAAATTAGAAAAGAAAAAAGAGAGAATATCTTTTTCGCTGATTTGGATTCTATATGGAATAAAAATATGAAAATCGTTTTTATCTTATCGATTTTTTTTAATATAGCTTTTGGAGAGGATTTAGTCTATAAGATATTAAAAAATATAGAAAATATTAAAAATATATCAAAACCAACAAAGATTATCATAAATTATGATCCATTTTTTCCAAAAATAGAGCAAAAAAAAACTAAAAAAAAAGCAAAAATCCATTTTAATCTAAAGGCGATTTTAAACAAAGAGGCTTTAATTAACGGAAAATGGAGAAAAGAGGGAGAGAAGATAGAGGATTTTAAAATAGTAAAAATAAAAAAAAGAGAAGTTATACTGATTAAAAATAGGAAAAAAATTATCTTAAATCTAAAGGCTCCCTCTCTTTTAAAAGTCAAGGAACTTATAAAATGAGAAAAATCTTTATTATATTTCTTTTTTTAATTAGTATCTTAAATGCTAATAGCTGTCAAAACAAGCTTTTTACATTTACAGTGGATGAGAAAAACGATGTAACAATACTTGACGTATTGGAAAATATAGCCTCAATTTGCAAAATGAGCATACTTTTTAAAGATAAAGAGAGCCAAAAAGAGGCTAAAAAAAAGATAGGATATATGAATGTCCACGATTTTACGCTTGAAGACTTGCTTGATATTTTGATAAAAGATCATAATCTGTTTTACAATTTTGAAAAAAATAGAAGAGTTATCAAAATCTCCAAAACTATGACAAAAACTTTTCTAATTGATTACGTAAGCTTCTCTCAAAGAAAAAGCTCAAGCAGCAAAACAATAAAAACGGGAGCTTCAAACGGAGAGAGCGACGATTCCACTACAATGAACTTCTCTTCTGAATTTAAATTTTGGGATAAGATAGAAAAGGAAGTAAAAAACATTCTATCAAGCGACTTAGTTAAAGATCCAAAAGTTATGATAAATCAGGAAGCCGGAACCCTTACGGTTAAAGGCACTTACAATCAGATAAAAGAGGTAGAAAAATATCTAAAAACTATTTTAAAAAGGCTTCACAAACAGGTGCTGATAGATACCAAAATAATAGAGGTCATTTTCAATAAAGAACATACAAGCGGCATAGATTGGAGCAAATTTAAATTATCCCTTCAAGGAGAATCAAGCGCCATAAAAAAAAGGGAAAACAAAGTTGAAAGCGGAAGCTTTTCCTATCCAAATTATTTAATAGGATATAATTTCTCTATAGAAGCTTTAATAAATTTTTTAAAAACACAAGGAAAAGTAAATATAGTATCAAATCCAAAAATTTTGACTCTCAACAATCAGCCAGCCATCATCAACGTTGGAAAAGAGGTAAATTACCAATATGCCACAGGAGTTACAACAACTTCCACAAACTCCGGCACTACAGTAACTCCAGAATATCAAGTTGATTCTACTTTTGTTGGAATTACGCTTGATATCACTCCTGAAATTACACAAAACAACGATATAATTCTAAAAATAAATCCGGTAGTTAGCGAAATAGCCTCAGAGCATAAAAATGAAAAAGGCATTCCCTATCTTGCTCCGGATGTAAAACTAAAACAGCTCTCCTCAATCATAAAAGTAAAAAACGGGAAAAAAATCCTTCTTGGAGGGCTTATTCAAAAAAGAGAAGAAAATGTAAATAAAAAAGTACCGATCTTAGGAAACATTCCTATAATAAAAAACATATTTAGCAGCACTGAAAAAAGGAGTGTAAAGAGCGAGCTTTTAATTATAATCACTCCCTATATTATAAAAGGAGAGGAAAATTTTAAATCTTTTCCAACATTAAACGATTTTGAGTATAGGATAAAATAATGAATCAGTTTGATAAAGCCCAGCAAATTTTTAACGATATTATAAATACCCAAGAGTATTTTGACAGTTTCAGCGCAGAAAGAGTTAAAAAAAAGCTTTTTAAGGCTCTAAACTCTAAAGATATATTTTTAATCTTTTTAATAGGAAATCCGGGAGTCGGCAAAACTTTTATGCTAAGCTATGTAAAGGAAAAGATTAAAAACAGAAAAAATATAATCTTTTTTAAAGATCCATTCTTTACAAAAGAGGAGTTTTTCAAAAAATTAATCTATAAAAGAATAGGAGAAGAGGAAAACTATTTAGGATACGGAGAGCTAAAAGAGAGAGCCATTCAGCTATACCAAAACATCGATAACGCTATTTTCATAGACGAAGCTCAAATTTTAACAGATGAGCAGTTAGAGCTTATTAGAATTTTAAGCGATACGAAAATCTTTAAATTTGTTTTATCCATGCATTACAAAGATAGAAAAAAGATTTTAAAATCTGACTATTTCAAAAACAGAGCCCATATAGATATAAATTTAGAGCCTCTTCAAACCTCAGAAATTGGCAGATATATTCAAAGCAAACTGTTAAACAGCTCCTTAGGAGATATTTCTTCAATGTTTGAAGATAGAGATTTTGAAATAATTGCAAAATTTACGAAAGGAAATTTCAGAATGCTAAAAAGATATATGTCCACTCTTTTTGAACTTCTATCTTACGCTTATGATAACAATTTAAAAGAGTATAAAAAAATAAATAAAAAATTGCTCACTATGGCAGCAATAGATTTAGGATTGATCAATGTTAAATAATAGTTTTGAAGAGCTTGAGAGAAAATATAACAAACTCCAAAGAGAAAAAATATTTAAAATATTACTAATTATAGGAACTGTTTTTTCTTTGGGATTTTTTGTTTTTAACTTTTTCAAAAAAGAGAAGCTTCAAATACAAGAAAAAAGCGAAGTAAAACAGACAAAAGAGAAATCACCAAATTTAGAGCTTAAACCCAAAATAGATTTAAAAGAGCTAAAACCGATAATAGAGGAAAAAGAGAAGATAAATGCTACAAAAATCACTCCTCCCACAAAAGAAGAGGAAATGCCAAAAGAGATTTTCAAAAGAAAAACAAAAAAAATTCAAAAAAAGAAACTAACTGACATAACAATAGAGGATGAGAAGACATTAAAGCAAAATTATCTTCTCTATGGAGATTACAAAAGCGCAATATCTCTATCAAAACTCTTTCTTGAGAAGAAAAATTATCAAAAAGCTATAAAATGGGCTATAAGAGCTACAAAATATGCTCCAAAAAATGATGAGCCCTGGATAATTTATGCAAAAGCAAAAGCTTCTATGGGACAAAAAGAATTAGCCATAAAAGCTTTAAAAACATATCTTAAAAAACACAAATCCAAAAGAGCACAAGAGCTTTTAATAAAATATCAAAGAGGCAAAAAATGAGATATCTTTTACTTCTAATAACTTTTTATTCTCTCTCTTTCTCTTCAATAACTAAATCGGTAATACTCTACTATCAATTTAAAAATTATGAAAAAGCCTGTAAAGAGGGAATAAAAATAGTCGATAAAAGCAATGAAGCAATACTCTCTTTAATAGGAGCCGCATGTGCAAAGAGCGATCAAATAGACTCTTTAGCCAAAATAGCGGTAAAACTCTCAAGCAAAAGAGAATTTAGAGAGAACAGATCCTATTTTTTAACCCTTCTTCTTCAAAAAAGTCTTATTTTACAATTTTTAAAAGATGATACAAATATTGAAAATCTAAAATTTCCAAAAACAGATCATATAATATCTCTTATCTTTAGCAAAATAACTAAAAATGAATATAAAACAGTCTCAAAAAATCCAAAAACTATAAGCATAAAAAATGCAGATAAAACTTATAGGATAACTTTTTCAAAAACAGAGCCTTCAACAATTATTATAAAAGAGTATTTCCAAGATACGGTAATGAAAACCCATAGGATTAAATAGTGATAAAAGAGAAGATAAAACTTGGAGATCTTTTAGAATCCAAAGGGTTAATAACAAAAGAGCAGCTTCAAAAAGCCCTCTTGATTCAAAAAGAAAACTCATATAATAAAAAGCTTGGAGAGATTTTAGTTAACGAAGGATTTATAGAGGAAAAAGAGCTTGCGGAGATTTTGGCAAAACAGCTTGACTTGGAGTTTATAGATCTCTACTCTATCGAAATAGATTTTTCACTTTTTGAAAATTATCCGATAAATCTTTTTAAAAATGCAGATTCCATTGTTTTTAAAGAGGATGAAGATTTCGTTCATATAGCAACAGCCGATCCCTTAAATTATGATGCAATAGAGATGTTTGAAAAATATGTAGCTATAAAACCAATAAAACTCTATGTGGCTCCAAAAAGCGAAATAAAGCATATATTTGAGAGATTTGAGATTATTCAAACTACAAAAACTTTAATAGAAGATGTAAAAAGAGAGATTCAAAGCGGA
Organism: Campylobacterales bacterium; assembly: GCA_027009865.1. GTDB lineage: Bacteria > Campylobacterota > Campylobacteria > Campylobacterales > JAADDG01 > JAADDG01. The sequence continues at coordinate 2,546 of JALVCR010000232.1, read as the reverse complement.
GCTTTAAAACACGAAAACGAGCAAAGCTCTGTTATGAAACTAATAGAGCAGATAATAAAAAACGCCATTTTACACAACGCAAGCGATATTCATATAGAACCCTCCAATTTAAGCGCAATAGTAAGAAGTAGGATAGATGGAGTATTAAGAGAAAATTTTATCTTTGAAAAAGAGGTTTACACCGCTTTGGCTTCAAGAATAAAGCTTCTTGGAAATTTGGATATAAGCGAGAGAAGAAAAGCGCAAGATGGAAGATTTTCTTTGAAAATTTTCGATAAAAATTACGACTTTCGTCTCTCTACTATTCCAACTCTCTATGGAGAATCGATAGTTTTAAGAATTTTAGACCAGCAAAAAGTTCTTTTAAAATTAAATGAGCTTGGCTTTAACAAAACAAATCTAAAAAAGATGGAAAATTTTCTAAAGACTCCTTATGGAATAGTCTTTGTAACAGGGCCTACCGGAAGCGGAAAAACAACCACGCTATACGCCTCTTTAAATGAGATAAAAGGAGTAGAGAATAAAGCCATAACAATAGAAGATCCAATAGAATATCAGCTTCCGCTAATTCAGCAAATTCAGGTAAATGAGAAAATAGGTTTTACTTTCGCTCATATCTTAAAATCGGTTCTAAGACAGGATCCGGATATCATAATGGTAGGAGAGGCAAGAGATTTTGAGACGCTAAACGCAGCCGTTCAAGCCTCGCTGACTGGACATTTGGTATTTTCTACTCTTCACACAAACGACGCTCCAAGCGCTGTTACAAGAATGGTTCAAATGGGGCTTGAACCCTATTTAATAGCCGATTCTTTAATAGGGATAGTCTCCCAAAGACTTGCAAGAAAGATATGCCCCCATTGCAAAAGAAGATACAGGCCTCATAAGAGTATTTTGGAAAAGGTAGAGAGGTATCTTCCAAAAAACGTAACTTTCTACAAAGGAGAGGGGTGTGCTAAATGCTTTTTTACAGGTTATAGCGGAAGAATTGTAATCAGCGAAATTTTGGAAAACAATGACTCCATCTCACACCTTATCTCATCTAACGCAAATAAATTTGAAATAGTAAAAGAGGCTAAGAAGTTTGGATATGCTCCTATGATTATAGACGGGCTTAGAAAATCTCTGCTTGGAATAACCACTCTTGAAGAGATTTTAAGAGTTGTAAAGGTGTCATGAAATATTTTGAAATAGAATATTTAAAAAACGGCAAAAGAGATAAAATCATCCTTCCATCATCTCATAAAATAGAAGCTATAAAAAGTTTCAAAAGCCAAGCTTTGGGCGTCTTTATAGATATAAAAGAGATAGAAGAACCATTTGAATATAAAATAAAAAGCATAAAAGAGCAGTTTCAAAAATATGTAATAACAAAAAGAGTTCCTCTTGAGCCTTATATAGCTATTTTAAGACATCTCTCCACAATGCTTGATGCCGGGCTTCCGGTAACCGTATCTTTAGAAGATGTGGTAAATTCAACCCAAAACAGAGGGCTTAAAAAAATATTCTCCGATATTTTAAATCAGATTGAATCTGGAGTCTCTCTATCTAAAGCTTTCTTAAAATACAGATATGAGCTTGGAGAGATATCATACGCTATGATTACGCTTGGAGAGCAGACGGGAGCTTTAAGCGGCGCAATCTCAAAACTTGCGGATATCCTGCAAGAGATTTATGATAACAAAGTAAGACTAAAAAAGGCGGTAAGATATCCTCTAATTACAATGATTGCCATGTTTTTGGCTTTCGGATTTGTCATTATAAATGTAGTTCCCGAATTTCAATCTCTATTTAAAGAATATAATACTACCCTTCCCTATCCTACTATCATCCTTCTTAAAATAGAGAGTTTTGTTAGCAGCTATTATAAAATTTCACTTGTTCTTATACTTCTTTTAACGGTTATAACTATTTTTTTATATAGAAAAAATGAGAAATTCAGATACTATTTCGATAAATATATTCTAAAAATTTTTATTATAGGAAAAGTAATCAAACTCGCGATGATAGGAAGATTCATATATGTATTTGAAAGACTAACGCAATCTGGAGTTCCTATAATAGACGCTTTAAATACTGCCATAGGAATAGTTGAAAACAGATTTATTAAAGAGAGACTCTCTTTGATAAAACGAGAAATAGAGGAAGGGAAAAATTTAACAATAGGATTTAAAGCAACTAAACAGTTTCCAAGTATGATAATCCAAATGATAAAAGCGGGGGAGACAAGCGGCTCTTTAAATATTATGCTAAAGAAAATAAGTAGATATTACAGCGAAAAATATATCAATTTGGTAGATAATGTAGCAACTTTGATAGAGCCTATATTAATTTTATTTATAGCCCTTTTTGTGCTTTTATTAGCTACTGGAATCTTTCTTCCTATGTGGTCTATGGCCGATGCCGTAAGCGGATAAATGACTTTTTCTTTACAAAAAAGAAAAAGTATGATATTCTTTCTTTATGAAAAAGAAAGAATTGATAAAACAAATTATTAGAACTTTCCATTTGGCTAAAAAATTTGATGTCATTCCAAGAGATATTGA
>JALVCR010000231.1 GCA_027009865.1 Campylobacterales bacterium | reverse complement strand
AAGTTAAAAAATATAGAAAATATGCAAAAGACAGCAAAAAATTTGCAAAATAATCCCACAGAAGAGGTTTTCTCTTTTACAGATAAAATTCTTGATATTTATACAAATCATCCAGATGAAGAGATAAAAGTTAAAGCTATAGAGATTCAAAAAGAGTTACAAGAGAGAGTCTTTTTAAAAGAGGAAGTTTTGGAATTTTTGGATGAGAGACTTTTTACCTATCTTGATAAAAAAGCTTACAGATTGATTACAAAGTATTCAAATCAAACTGCTCTATCAACCGCTATCAGTCCGGTAGCTTTAATAGATATGATTCTAATTTTAAGCAGAAGCTGGGCAATGATAACAGAAATTTCAAAAGTTTATGGATTTAAACCAAATTTTGCAAGCAAAATCTTACTTTTAAAGAAAGTATCTTTTAACCTGATATTTGCAAGCGTTACAGATTTGGCAAGCGATTATTTATCAAGTATTATAGGCACTTCTCTTTTATCAAAATTATCTTACCACTCTGCTCAAGGTCTTGCAAACGGAGTTTTAATAGCAAGAATAGGAGTAGCTACTATCAAATCTTGCAGGGTAATTTATTTTAGGAAAAGAATAAATTATGTAGAATATATAGCCAAAAAATTGCTTGAGACGCTTTTGGGAAGAGCTCAAGCAAAATCCTGAGAGTCTGGGAGTTTATCTCCCGACTCCAACTTACGATGCAATCTTTTTAAGTTCTATCTGTTTTAAAGAGTGCATCGCTTTAAGATCGTCTTCGTCAAGATTTAATTTTTGACAAAGGACACCTAACTTCAAGATAACAAACTCATTTGGGTTGTTTTTCTTGAGATAGGAGATTGCCGAAGGTGTTTTATTTATAGCCTCAGCTATCTCTTTGTTGGTAACTTTCATATGTTTTCCTTATGTTGGTTTCGTTGTAACCTATTATCGTTAATTTGAGATTTTTTTTTATATAGTATAACTATTTTCCCTAATTAAACTATTTTTTTGATTAGGATACGTTACTCTATTATACTCTATTTTGATAAACATTTTATAAAGATTTTAATTAAAAATAAATTAATTTAGACAAAAAAAGTTAAAAAAAATTGGTATGAGATTAGATAAAGTTCTTGTTGAAAAAAAATTGGTTACCAGTAGAAACAAAGCGGCCGAGTTAATAAAAAGCGGCAAAGTCAAAGTAAATGGTAAACAAATTTTAAAACCGTCATATAATATCAATAATTTAGATTGCCAAATTGAACTTCTTGAAGAAAAATTGTATGTAAGCAGAGCCGCCTACAAATTAAAAGCCTTTTTGGAAAATAAAAATATAAAGATAGAAAATTTAGTTTGCCTTGATATAGGAAGCAGCACCGGAGGATTTACCCAAATTTTGATTGAATACAACGCAAAAGAGGTATATGCCGTTGATGTAGGTTCAAATCAGCTTCACCCTTTGTTAAAAAAGAATCCAAAAGTCAAAAGTTTTGAAAATACAGATATTAGAAAGTTTAAAATAGATAAAATGTTTGATTTGGTAATATGCGATGTCTCTTTTGTTGGAGTAGCTCATATCTTAAAAGATATGGACAGATTGGCTAAAAATAAAATCATACTCCTTTTTAAACCTCAGTTTGAAGTAGGAAAAGATGCAAAACGGGATAAAAAAGGAGTTGTGCAAGATAAAAAAGCCATAAAAGAAGCTCACGAGAAACTGGAAAGAGAAATTAAAAAATTAAATTGGAAAATAGTAATAAAAGAGGAATCAAAAATAAAAGGAAAAGAGGGGAATGTGGAAACATTCTATTATTTTGAAAAAAGATAAAATAGATACGGTGGCCATAGGGGGATTTGACGGAATTCATATAGCTCATCAAACTCTTATAAAAAAGACCGGAAAAAACGGAGCGGTAGTTATAATAGACAAAGATTATGCAAATATTACTCCCGATATTTATAGGTGTATTTATGTGGATAAACCCTGTATTTTTATAGATTTATTTAAAATAAGAAATCTAAACGGAAAAGAGTTTATAGAGCTTTTGAAAAATGAGTTTCCAAATCTCAAAAAAATAATCGTGGGATATGATTTTAGATTTGGTAAAAACAGAGCAAACTATGCAAAAGATTTAAAAAATCTTTT
>JALVCR010000230.1 GCA_027009865.1 Campylobacterales bacterium | reverse complement strand
CTCTATTTCGCTTAAATTTATAGCCTCTCCTTTTTCATAATCCTTTTTAGCTTTTTTGTTTAACAAAATCTTTTTAAATTTCGGATGTATTCCGTATCCAGGTCTTATAGCTTTTATATTTTTATTTGTAAAAGCTTCTCCTTTTTTTATATCTTTAATTGCGTAAAGAGATCTTCTAAACTCTTTGGATTTTTCCAAAGGAGTATAGTTTATCTCTCCCAAAAGCTCTTTTGCCTCTTTTATTTTTGTTACCATCTCTTTAAACTCTTTTGGATTGAGGCTGAAAGCTTTATCGAAAGTGTTTAGATTTTTATTTAAAATGAAATGTTTTTCAACTATTACAGCTCCCAAAGAGACGGCAACTATCGGGGCGGTTATTCCCAAAGTGTGATCGGAAAATCCGACTTCTACTTGAAATCTTCTCTTCATATCCAAAATTGTAAGCAAATTTGCATCTTTCAAGGAAGCCGGGTATTGGGATGTGCATTTTAATAAAGCTATATTTTGGTTTCCCTCTTCTTTGCAGATTTTTACAACTTCTTCTAAATCCAAAATATCTCCCGCTCCTGTTGATATCAAAATAGGCCTTTTTTTTGATGCCGCATATCTTACAAGTTCATAATCGGTTATCTCAAAAGATGCTATTTTATAGGCGATAGGATCAAATTTTTCCAAAAAATCGACAGCTTCTATACTAAACGGGGAGCTGAAAATATCAATATCTATCTTTTTTGCGTATGAAAATAGCTCCTCATGCCAGCTTAGAGGCGTTTTTGCTTCATCATATAGTTTGTATAGATTTTTGCCTCTCCAAAGAGCGCTTTTTATTATAAAGTCATCCTTTTTGGAATCTATCGTCATCCAATCTGGAGTGTAAGTTTGAAGCTTTACAGCGCTTGCTCCCGCCTCCTTTGCCGCATATATGCTATCTTTTGCTATTTGGAGACTTTTTGCGTGGTTTGCCGAAATTTCCGCTATGATAAATACCTCTTTACCCGTATCAGTTTTACCTATTTTCATCTCTTCTCTTTTTAGAATCTTTTCCTAAAAAAATGTGTAAAGTCAATTACATAGTTTTTTAAAATTTTATCAAATTTAACTTGATATTTGATATTATTCAATCAATTTAAATTAATGCAGATAAACTATTAATATCTATAAGAGTAATTTTGTTATTTGTATCTAAAAATGAATTTTTTAAAATACATATTACTATTAATATGTTTAAATACCATTTTTCTCACAATTACAAAACGATAAGAGCGAGAGTAGAGAAGAAGTTTAATTACAACTTCATATTAAATGCATTTTATAGTATAATAGAAAAAACATTAAATGCATTTAATATTAAGGGGTAAATATGATACCAATTATTAGCAAACTCTCTAAACGCTTTTTAAGCTCTAAGCCCTCTTCTTTTAGGCGTTTTTTATATGATAAAATAGATTTTTCTGCAAAAATTATTGGAATTATTGGTGGCAGAGGTTCTGGAAAGACTACTTTAATGCATCAGTATGCTAAAGCTTCTAAATATAAGAATTCGCAAATACTCTATATCTCTTGTGATCATCCGTCTGTATTAAATGCAGATATTTATGAAATAGCAGATGATTTTTACGCTCATGGCGGTAAACTTTTACTGCTTGATGAGGTGCATAAAGTAAAAGATTTTGCATCGCATATTAAAGCCATTTATGATTTTACCTCTTTGCAAGTAATCTTTTCTGGTTCATCGGCAATAAATATTCGGCATGAAATAGGTGATTTATCAAGAAGAGCTTTAATTTATGAAATGCCTGTTTTATCTTTTAGAGAGTATTTAGCACTTAATAATATTGCCAATTTAAAGCCATACTCGCTAGAAGAGATTTTAACTTATCATGAAGATATTGTTGTAGATATTTTAAGCGAAATAAAACCGCTTGAGTATTTTTCTAACTATTTAGAGTATGGAGCATACCCATTTTTTAAAGAGGGGATAAACTCTTATAGTAACAGATTGCTAGAGGTAGTAAACACAACGATTGATAGCGATTTAGCATCAATTTTTAATATAAATTACGAAAAGTTAGATGCTTTAAAAAAGGTGCTTTATATGCTTTGTGCAACTACACCTTATGAGATAAATAAATCAAAATTATCGGCAAGTGCAGGGGTCTCTTGGAGTAC
>JALVCR010000229.1 GCA_027009865.1 Campylobacterales bacterium | reverse complement strand
TTATCAAAGCGGGGCATCTTTTGTTCAAATCTATGTCGGAATGGGAGCTAAGAGGGTAAAAGAGCTCTTTTCATACGCAAAAAAATTTGCTCCATCTATCATTTTTATAGACGAAATAGACGCGGTAGGTAGAGCAAGAGGCGGCCTTAGAAACGATGAGAGAGAATCGACTCTAAACCAGCTTTTAACAGAGATGGACGGATTTGAGGAGAGTTCTGGAGTTATTGTAATAGGAGCCACAAACAAAATAGAGATAATAGACGAGGCTCTTCTTAGAGCCGGAAGATTTGACAGACGCATATTTGTGCCTCTTCCGGATTTGAAAGACAGAATAAAGATTTTGGAAATTTACCTAAAAAACAAACCTCACAAAGTAAATATCGAAGAGATTGCCAAAATGACGGTAGGATTTAGCGGAGCCGCGCTCTCTACGCTTGTAAACGAAGCGGCTATCAACGCCCTTAGAAGAAATTCCGAAGTAATAGAGCTAAAAGACTTTTTGGAAGTTAGAGAGAAGGTTTTGCTTGGAAAGAGAAAGGTTTTAAGCTTTAGCGAAGAAGAGAAAAAAATCCAATCTCTCTATCAGGCCGCAAAAGCCCTAACGGCTTATTGGTTTGATATAGATTTTGATAGAATAGGAATTGTGGGAGATTCGATAAAAGAGGTAGAAAGAGAGATAGAGTCAAAAACCCAAATGCTCTCTAAAATAAAAGTTTTTCTATCGGGCACAACAGCTTGTAAAATGTTTTTAAATGAAACCTACTCAAACGCAAAAGAGGACATATCGAAAGCCAAAATTTTGGCAAAAGTTATGATAGAGCAATACGCAATGGGAGAGAGCCTGACTGCAAACCCTTCAGAAATTGAGGAGATTTTGCAGGAAGCAAAAAAAGAGGTTGAGAAGTTTTTGGAAGGGATGAGAGACGCTTTATTTAAGATATCGGAAATTATTCTAAAAGAAGAGAGTGTGAGCAAAAACGAACTAAAAAAAGTGATAAATGAAGTTTTTTAGCGGATTTTGTTTAGAAAATGAAGAGATTTTTTTCAAAGAGTTTTTATACGAGGATGAATTTAGCGTAGCTGGTTTTAGCAAAGGAGCGATTTTAGCTTTTGAGTATGTTAAAGACGCAAAATTTAGAATAGATAAACTTCAGCTATTCTCTCCGGCTTTCTTTCAGGATAAAGAGGAGAAATTTAAAAGAGCCCAAACTATCTTTTTTGTAAAAGATCAAGATAAGTATATAGAAAATTTCCTAAAAAATGTCTCCTATCCGGCAAAAATAGATTTGAAAAATCATCTAAAAAAAGAGAGCAAAAAAGAGCTTGAGAGACTTTTAAATTATATATGGAAAAAAGAGGAGCTTGAGAAAATAGCAAAAAGAGGAGTTTTAATAGAAGTTTATCTTGGAGAAAAAGATAAAATAATAGACTCAAAAAAGGCAAAAGAGTTTTTTAAAGAGTTTGCAACGGTATATTATCTAAAAAATAGAGGACATCTGCTAAAAGGAGCATAAAATGAAAATAAATATAGGAATTATAACCATCTCGGATAGAGCAAGCCAGGGAGTTTACGAGGATCTATCTGGAAAAGCCATAATAGATACTTTAAATGAATATCTAAAAAGCGATTGGGAGAGCGTTTACGCCCTAATTCCAGACGAGCAGAAAATCATAGAGGATACAATGAGAAAATTAGCCGACGAGGATAACTGCTCTCTTATAGTAACTACGGGCGGAACGGGACCCGCGCCAAGAGATGTAACGCCGGAGGCTACTCAAAACGTCTGCGAAAAGATGCTTCCGGGATTTGGAGAGCTTATGAGACAAGTTAGCCTTCAATATGTCCCAACAGCTATCCTATCAAGACAGACTGCGGGAATCTATAAAAAAAGCCTTATAATAAATCTTCCCGGAAAACCAAAATCGATAAGAGAGTGCCTTGATGCGGTATTTCCGGCTGTGCCTTACTGCATAGATTTAATCGGAGGCCCTTATATTGAGTGCAATGAAGATGTGATAAAGGTTTTTAGACCAAAATCTTAGATAACTAACTTTACGCATTCAAAGAAAATGTAAAGAAGGAAAAATATTAGTGAAAGAATTTTTAATTAAATTAGCCACAACCGGAGTAAAAGAGAAAGACCTTTTAAAAAAAGATAGAGAGCTAATAAGAGAGCTCT
>JALVCR010000228.1 GCA_027009865.1 Campylobacterales bacterium | reverse complement strand
AAATGCAGAATATAAAATTATTGATAAATTTATCTTAAATAACGGCAGATATGAATACGCGGGAGCTTTCGGAGAGGAAGATAAACTGCCGATTGAGTGCTTAGATAGTGAAATTGAGTTAAAAGAGGTTTTTGAGGTATAAAAAATTAGGCGATAAAAATTATCGCCCTTTTTTCATATTCAAAAACCAGCAAAAAGCAAACATCAAACCTGGCCTTTTTGGAATGGATTCATCAAACATAAACTTCTCAGCTTCGCTAACGGGCAGAAAAAAGAGATCTATCATTTCATAATCCACGCCGCCGCCTTCAGTTACTCTCATAGATTCATTAACTATCCCAAAATATAGAGTCATTTTTCCGCCCGTTACCAAAGTGGTAATTTTTTCAAGTTTATCTATTTTGTATCCGCACTCCTCCAAAACCTCCTCTTTTGCCACCTCTTCGCTTGTTAAGCCCTCTTTATCTTCTCTTCCCCCACAAAGCTCATATCTAAACGCACATTTTGGATAATTGATATAGACAAGAGGCCTAAACTGCTTTACCAAAACAAAAGCATCCCTCTCTTCGTGATATAAAAGAATTTTTACTACATTTCGTGATTTAACTACCTCTTTTTTTCTCTTTTTGCCCTCCTGCAAAAATGTTACTTCATAAACTTTTATCTCTTTTGGCTCTTTTATCTCTTTAACTTCCAAAACTTGAACTCTATCTTCCATTATAAAGCCTTAAAATTAATTTATAATGAAATATATTATCAAAATTTAATTGAAAGTTTTATTGCGTAAAGAGACGGCAAAGGCCGCCTTTAAATGAAAGAAGTTTAAATATTAGAAGAAGAAGGAGAAGAGATTAAATTTTCTTTTTTTTCTCTCATAAGTGCCCATAAAAACGCTTTGAGCTATCACGTGCCTTTGCATATGTTTTAAAAGCTCCTCTTTTGTTAAACCGGGATCTAAATCAAGCTTGGCATCCAGAGCATAAAGTTTAAAAAAGTATCTATGTCTTCCATTTGGAGGACAAGGGCCCCCATATCCTATTTTTGGAAAATCATTTTTACCCTGTTTAGCCCCATTTAAAATAGTGGGAGTATGAGGCTGATTCTCCTCTATCAAAGTGGTTGAAGGATCCATATCATAAACTACCCAATGCACAAACGTTCCCATCGGCGCATCTGGATCATCCATAATCAAAGCCAGACTTTTAGCATCTTTTGGAACATTTTTTATCATTAAGGGAGGAGATATATCTTCTCCATCGCAAGTAAACTTTGTGGGAATTTCCGATTTATCTTTAAAGGCGGGACTTAACAATCTCATTTGCGCTCCTTTATCCTGTGCCTCCATAAAAGAAGAGAAAAGAATGACAAAGATAATCAGACATAGCTTTTTGAACATTCTTTTACCTTTCATCCATATTTATTATTTTTAGATAAATTCACTTAACATCGAATAAGTAAAAAATATACCATTTTTATTTAAGTGATTTATTTCAAAACTATACAATTTCTGTCTCTATATTCTCTTTTTTTTCAATCTTTTTCAAAATATTAATTTTTTTTATTTTAAACAGCTCTTAAAAAAATAAACTTATAAATATTATGTTCCAATAGTAAAAAAAGAATTATTTGTCAGTAAATTTTTCCAAATTTATGACGATGTTTAAAAAAAATTTACTATAATTAAAAAAAAGAATAATTTTCACAAATTAGATGATGAAGAAAGGTTGAAAAATGTGGTTAAAATATTTTAAAAAAATTAATTTTATTTTTTTAATTATTTTTATACTTTCTTCTTCTCTTTTTGCTGAAAATAACCAGACGAAAGAGTTTGTAGAAAGAGTATATGAAAATTTTCTAAACAGACAAGGAGATTTGGAAGGATTGGAGTATTGGAGCAATCTTTTGGAAAATAACAAAAGCGCCGCTTATATAGCTAAAAATTTTTTTGAAAGCAAAGAGTTTCAAAGTTTGAATATATCAAATGAAGATTTTGTTACAAGACTTTATAAAACATTTCTAAACAGAAAGCCAGATACAGAAGGATTAAAATATTGGAGCGGTATGCTTGATGAAAAGAGAGTAAGAAGGGAGCAGATATTCTACTCTTTTGCTTTTTCAAGAGAATTTACGCTAACTTCCATGAAATATAAAATTACTCCTTACGATAAAAAAGAGAAACTTTATGCTTTCATAGAGAGATTTTATAATCTTATATTAGACAGAAAACCCTCGACTGAAGAGATAGACTACTGGTATGAAAATATCATCAATGATACTCTAACGCCAAAAGAGGTAGCCGGAGGATTTTTATACTCAAAAGAGTTTTTAAATAAAAACACAGACAACGAAACTTTCGTAAGAATTTTATACCAAGCCGTTATGAACAGAAGCGCTGAAGAAGAGGGGCTTAGGTTTTGGACGGAAAAATTAGACTCAAAAGAGCTCTCAAGAGAAAAGGTAATAGAATTTTTCCTAAATTCAAAAGAGTTCAAAGAGCTTTATGCAAAATATCTGCAGTTTGACAATCTTTTAACTGATAAAAAAAATTTAAATCTAAAAGTATCCCCATTTTCAATTAAAGACAATGAGGGAGATATTTTTAAATTTAACGGAGGGGAGATAGAGCTTTTTCCAAATGAAGATCAATATATATTTGTAGATATTTTTACAAAAGAAATTCACAGATTCAAACACTACTATCATGACGGCGGGATTCTTTTGGGATTTGTCAAAACTTCTCAAAACTCCATTCAAAAAATTATACCAATAGATATAGATTTTCCAAAAAACGCCATATCAAAATTTACAAAAAAGCTATTTTCAAATACCTCCGTTAAAATAGCAATAATAGGAGACAGCCTCTTTAGACCGGACACCGGAGAAGGAAACAGATGGCTTGATAGAGTTTTTAATAAAAATAATGAAAATAAAACATTTCTGTTTCCTTTTGTCCAAAATATAAAAACAGATAATTTCTCGGTAGGCGGAGAGAGTGCAATGTGGGGATTAGCTCAACTTGCATGGGATGTAAAAACAGACGGCTATATAGAAGATGGCGAAGTTTACGCTACAAAAGAGATGGGAAAAGAGGATCCGGTTTTAACGGATAATTATGATCTTTATATTATAGGGCTTGGAACTAACGACGGCTCTTACAATAGCATAGAACATAAATACAATAAAGAATTTTATGAAGCTATGATAAGAAAATTGATAAAAAATAATAAAGATGTCATGATAGTTACCGCAAGCAATAATAAAAATATTATAAACTATCATACAGATACAGTAGATTGGCAAATAGAGATAGCAAGAAAATATGGATGCGCATTGGCAAACAGCTGGGATTATACCTATGAAGCGGCAAAAGAGGGAAAAAATATCTGGACAGAGGATACCATTCATATGAACGATGAAGGGCAAAAACTATATGCAAATGCCGTAAGATCAGTTATTTTTCCTTATCAGAGCGAAATTAGGCCTAAATCTTTAGAGAGAGTCTATATAAAAGATGATTTTCCAAACGATATGGAGATAATTTTTAAAACTTCCATTTTAGACGGGGCAAGATATGTAGAATATAATTTAACAGACGGAGCCGAAAATCTATATCCTCCAAAAAGACACGGATACAACGAAGTTTGCGAAATAAGAGAAAATCAAAGCGCTACGTTTTTACATCCCTTTGCAAAAGGAGCGGCACTGCTTGTTCAGGCAAGAGAGCCTTTTAGGGCTAAAATTTTTGATGAAAAAGATAATTTAATAAGAGAAATTGAACTTAAAAAAGATCAGGTATCTTTTCATACAATACCTCTTTTGGTTCCTTTAGATATGAAAGAGGAGTATAACTCTTACGCATGGAGAATAGAAGTTGAAAAGGGAGTTTTTAGAGTTTACGGGCTTGTAGCTTTAACAAAAGATTAAAAACCCTCACAAACAATTTCATACAAAAGATTTACTTCATCATCATTTAAAAAAATAGAGGAGTGATTAAAAAAAAGCTCCTCAACTCTCCATTTTGTAAAAATTTTTCCAGGCACGCATCCCTTGTGAGAGGGAAGAAATCCCCTAACCAAAACAGCTTCCTCCCTAATCTCTTTTTCGCAAACAAAACATTTAAAATCTTTATGGAGCCTTCCTTCTGCATCTAAAAGCTTAGTATAAGATTCTATAATAATTCTTTTAGGATTTTGCTTCTCCCATCTTTTGGCGTTATCTTCCAAAAGATCAAAATAGAATCTCCCAAGCTCTTCCACGCCTTTTAGATGGTTATAAAAAAGTTTTATATAATTTTGCCAAAGATAGGCTTTCTCCACATTATATAGCCATTTAAATCCAAGATGAGAAACTCCCCTTAAAAGCGGCAGTTTTGAAGCATTTGAAGAATCTATCTCAAAATCTATCTTATAACCGGTTTGAATGGTGCTGTGTCTTGCTCCGTAAAATCTGTAAAGAGTTCTAAGTCTGTTTGGAGTCAGGACGTTTACGATTAAATCCTCGTCCCTTACTCTAAATATATTCAAAATGTAACCTTGCATATATATATTCTACCTAAAGAGAAATAATTTATCAAATCTTTACTTTTTCTTAGTTATAATCGGTCAATTTTCTAACCAGTTTAACAAAAAGGTTGCCCAATGGATCTGCTAAAAAGCTTTAAAGACAATTGCGGTTTTGGACTTTTAGCCAATATTAAAAATATTCCTTCTCATCAAAATCTTCAAGATGCTATAACGGCTCTTGAGAGAATGATGCACAGAGGAGCCATAGCCGCAGACAAAAAGAGCGGAGACGGAAGCGGTCTGCTTTTATCGATGCCAAAAGAATTTATAAAAAAGATAGCCAAAGAAGAGGCGGGAATAGATCTGCCAAAACAGATAGCTGTCGGTATGATATTTATGAGAAATTTAAACCAGCAAGAAGTTATTGACAGAATTTGTGAAAAAAACGATCTTAAAGTTCTATTTTACAGAGAAGTTCCAATAGACACCACTGCTCTTGGACAGCAAGCGCTTGAGACGCTTCCTCGAATTATGCAGGTTTTTATAACGACAAATTCCCTTGTAGCCACTAAAAGATTTGAAGCTTTGCTATATCTTACAAGAAGAGAGATAGAAAACGCTCTAAAAGATGATGAAGATTTTTATATAGCTTCCTTTTCAAATAAAGTCATATCCTACAAAGGGCTTGTAATGCCCACCCATATAAAGCATTTTTACAAAGATTTAAATGATCCGGATTTTAAAATCAGTTTTGCGCTCTTTCATCAAAGATTTTCAACTAATACCTTGCCGCAATGGAGATTGGCACAACCTTTTAGAACAATAGCCCATAACGGAGAGATAAATTCAATAGCTGCCAATAGATACAATACTTTTATGAAATCGGAAGATTTGGAAAGCGAAGTCTTTTCAAAAGAGGAGATGGAGAGAATCCTTCCAATTACGCAAAAAGGTATAAGCGACAGCGCAAGCTTGGATAATATGTTTGAGTTTTTAATAGTAAACGGAATGGACTTTTTCAAAGCCGCAAGAGCTCTTATCCCAGCTCCTTGGCAAAACGCTCCTCATATGGATTCAAAACTTAGAGCATTTTATGAGTATATGAGCGTATGTTTTGAAGCATGGGACGGGCCTGCCGCTGTATCTCTTACTGATGGAAGATATATCGGATGCATTTTGGATAGAAACGGCCTTAGACCGGCAAAATATGTAGTTACAAAAGATGACAGGATAATTATTACAAGCGAATACGGGGTATTGGATATAGACGAAGATTTGATAGTAGAGAGAGGAAAATTAAAAAGCGGCGAAATGATAGGCGTGGATTTGAAATTTGGCAAAGTTATGAAGCCAAAAGAGATAGACGACTATTTAAAAGATGCAAATCCATACGATAAATGGCTAATGCAAAACGTAACCTATCTGCAAGAGTTTTTAGAGGTTCCGTTTTCCAAAACGGACGCTTACGAGCTTGACTCTCTAAAAAAGAGACAAAGATTTCATAATATAACCGAAGAGGTTATAGAAATGGTTATAGAGCCGATGATTAAAGATGGAAAAGAGAATACCGGCTCTATGGGAGACGATACGCCTCTTGCCGCTTTTAGCGAGCAGCAAAGAAACTTTAGCCACTTTTTTAAACAAAAATTTGCCCAAGTTACCAATCCCCCGATAGACCCGATTAGAGAAAAAGTGGTAATGAGTTTAAACACAGGATTTGGAGAGATAAAAAATATACTAAAAGAGACTCCCCAAAGAGCTACAAGACTTAAATCCATTTCTCCTATTTTAATGGAAGAGAAGTTTGAAATTTTAAAATCTTTTGGAGACCCTTCAAAACCAAGATATAAAGAGTGCTACAAAAATAAAACTTTCTCCACCGTTTTTGAAAAAGATTTAAAAGGAAGTTTAGAAAAACTTGTAAAAGAGATTGTAAGATCGGTAAAAGAGGAGGGAGTTAGAATCATTATTTTAGATGACAGGGGAGATGGAGAGAATATAAAAGCCATTCCAATGGCTATGGTTGTGGGAAGATTAAATAAAGTCTTATTGGAAGAGAAAATTAGACACCTAACCACTACCGTAGCGGTAACCGGAGAGGCTTACGATACCCACTCTTGCGCTCTTTTGGTAGCCTATGGGGCAAATGCGATATATCCTTATCTTCTTTTTGCAACAGTCAATGAATATCTAAAAAAACAAAAAGTCTCCCCCTACCAAATGAGAAATATGTTTAAAAACGTATATTCGGCTTTAAACAAAGGCTTTTTGAAAATTATGTCCAAAATGGGAATTTCTACAATAGCCTCTTATAGAAACTCATCTTTGTTTGACGTTATAGGACTCTCAAAAGAGATAGTAGATGACTGCTTTTGCGATTCTGTTATGCTTCTTCCGGGACTTGGATATGAAGATATAGAAAACAGATTAAACAGATACTACAATGAAGCCAAAGAGGTTGAAAGAGTAGAGATGCTCTTTCCTTTGAAAATAGGAGGATTTTACAAATTTATCCATAAAAACGAATTTCATGATTTTGGGCCTCTTGTAACAAATGCCATTCACAGAGCTTCAATTACGGGAGATAAAAAAGATTATCAAACGGTTCAAAAACTGATAAATCAAAGAGGTCTAAAAATGATTAGAGACTTCTTTGAATTTAAATCCGACAGAGAGCCTATCTCAATAGAGAGAGTCGAACCAAAAGAGGAGATATTCAAAAGATTTGCAACTGCGGCTATGAGTCTTGGCTCCATATCCCCGGAAGCTCATGAAGCTTTGGCTCTTGCTATGAATAAAATTGGAGGACAGTCAAACTCAGGAGAGGGAGGAGAGGCTCCTGAGAGATTAAAAAGCGAGAAAAACTCTAAAATTAAACAGATAGCTTCAGGAAGATTTGGAGTTACTCCAGAATATCTAAGAAGCGCTGAAGAGATTCAGATAAAAATAGCCCAAGGAGCAAAACCGGGAGAGGGAGGACAGCTTCCAGGACACAAAGTAACACCGCTTATAGCCTCTTTAAGATATACGATACCAGGCGTTACTCTGATTTCTCCGCCTCCTCATCACGATATCTATTCCATTGAAGATTTAGCTCAGCTTATTTTTGATCTAAAACAGGTAAATCCGGACGCTAAAATCGCGGTAAAACTTGTATCAAGCGCGGGA
Organism: Campylobacterales bacterium; assembly: GCA_027009865.1. Lineage (GTDB taxonomy): Bacteria > Campylobacterota > Campylobacteria > Campylobacterales > JAADDG01 > JAADDG01. Next base: position 17,295 of record JALVCR010000228.1, on the reverse strand, counting down.
GTTGGAACAATTGCGGCGGGAGTTGCCAAAGCTTATGCCGATAAAATCATAATCTCAGGAGGCGATGGAGGAACGGGAGCCGCGCCTCTTTCTTCCATCAAATTTGCCGGAAATCCATGGGAGCTTGGACTTAGCGAAGCGCATAACGCTTTGAAAGTAAATAATTTAAGAGGAATGGTTCATCTTCAAACCGACGGAGGTTTGAAAACCGGAATGGATATAATAAAAGCAGCCTTGCTTGGAGCCGAGAGTTATGCGTTTGGAACAGCAGCTCTTACAATAATAGGCTGTAAAATTCTAAGAATATGCCATCTAAACAGATGCAGTGTCGGAATAGCTACTCAAGATGAGAGATTAAGAGAGCATTTTGTAGGAACAGTAGATAGACTTATAAATTATTTTACTTTGGTGGCAGAAGAGGTAAGAGAGCTTTTAGCCTCTTTGGGATATGAAAGACTTGAGGACATAATAGGAAGAAGCGATCTTTTAAAAGTTGTAGATCATCCAAAAGCCAAAAAGTTTGACTTCTCATCCATTTTAATGCAAACTCCGGGAGTTAACACCTGTCAAGTAGATAGCAATAAACCGTTTGATGAGAATAAATTTGAAAAAGATATTCTAAAAAAAGTCTATTCAGCTATTGAAAATCCATCAAGCCCTATAGTAGTAACCGAACAAATAAAAAATATAAACAGAAGCTTTGGAGCGCTAATTAGCGGAGAGATAGCCAAATATTACGGAAACAACGGACTCCCTCCAAATACGATAACTTTCAAGCTAAAAGGAATAGCGGGACAGTCTTTGGGAGCGTTTTTGATAAACGGAATCTCCATCTATTTAAGGGGAGCTGGAAACGACTATGTCGGAAAAGGAATGAACGGCGGAAAGATAGTTATAACGCCTCAAACTCAAGGAGAGCTTTTTAGCTGTGCGGGCAATACCTGCCTTTACGGAGCTACGGGAGGAAAACTCTATGTAGCCGGAAGCGTGGGAGAGAGATTTTGCATAAGAAATTCCGGAGCTGAAGCGATAGTTGAAGGAACCGGAGATCACGCATGCGAATATATGACCGGCGGAGTGGTTATTATACTTGGAGAAACCGGTATTAATTTTGGAGCCGGAATGACTGGAGGAGTGGCATTTATCTACGATCAAAAACACAATTTCATAGATAAACTAAATCAAGACCTTGTTTATGCTACAAGAATTGATACCGATGAGAGAGACGAAGAGAGACACTTTATTAAAAAGAAACTAAGAGAATACATTAATGAGACTGGAAGCAAAAAAGCTCAATGTATTCTAGACAATTTTAGACACACTATAAGAGATTTTTGGATGGTAATCCCAAAAGATATGACAAAAGTACCCCTAAATCCTGAGGAAGGAGATTAATATGCAAAATTTTATTAATTTAGAGAGAATAGAACCGAAAAAAAGAAGCTCCAACGAAAGAAAAAAAGATTTTAAAGAGATATATGAAGTTTATAAAATGGACGAAGCTTCTCCGCAGGCTGAGAGATGTATTCAGTGCGGGGATCCATATTGTCATAATAAATGTCCTTTGCACAACTTCATCCCCTTTTGGCTAAAATCTACAGCCGGAAAAGATTTGGAGCTCTCTTTTAAAATCTCCAATGAAACAAACCCTTTTCCGGAAATTACGGGAAGGGTTTGTCCTCAGGATAGATTATGCGAAGGGGCGTGCACTCTAAATGACGGTTACGGGGCAATTACGATAGGAGCTATAGAGACATTCATCAGCGAAGAGGGATTTAAACAAGGATTAAAACCATCTTTTAAACCATTAGTAACCGATAAAAGAGTAGCCGTTATCGGTTCGGGACCTGCTGGATTTTCAGCGGCTACTTATCTTTTAAGAGCCGGCATTGGAGTTGATATGTTTGAGAAAGCTTCAAAACCGGGAGGGCTTTTGACTTTTGGAATTCCAAATTTCAAACTCGATAAGGAGGTTGTATTTAGAAGATTTAGATGGCTTGAGGAAGCCGGGCTTAGACTTCATCTAAATACAGAAGTTGGAAAAGATATCTCTTTTAAAGATCTGCTTGAAAAATATGAAGCTGTTTTTATTGGAATAGGAGCGGAAAAATCCAAAAGAGCAAATATAGAAAACGAAGATGCGCAAGGAACGTTTCTTGCTATAGAGTTTCTAAGAAATATTCAAAATAAGATTTTTAATCTCCCGCACGATTCAAAATATAATGTCGAAGGAAAAAGAGTAGTCGTAATAGGCGGAGGAGATACGGCTATGGATTGTATTAGAACATCCATAAGAGAGGGCGCTCAAAGCGTAAAATGTCTATACAGAAGAGACGAAGAGAATATGCCAGGCTCCAAAAAAGAGTATAAAAACGCTTTAGAAGAGGGAGCCGAATTTATCTTTAACGCCTCTCCCAAAAAGATAGTGGTAGATGAGCAAAGAAGAGTTAAAGCTATACAGATGCAAAAAACAAAACTTGGGGAAAAGGATGAAAGCGGCAGAAGAAGAATGCAGATCATTGAAGGAAGCGACTTTACCGTCGATGCCGATGTTGTAATCTTTGCTTTAGGTTTTGATCCTTTGGTTCCAAAATTTTTAGAAGAAAACGGTATAAAAACAAATGAATGGGGAGGGATAATAGTTGATGAAAACTATGAAACCTCTAAAAAAAGAGTCTTTAGCGGCGGAGACTGCTATAGAGGAAGCGATCTTGTAGTAACCGCAGCTTTTGACGGAAGAGAAGCCGCAAAACATATAATAGAAAAATATTTTAAATAACGATATAATTAGGTTAAAAATATCTGGAGAAGTAAAATGAATTTCGGTCATATTTTCAGAAATATAAAAAAACAATCTTCCCCCAGCGAAGCGCCAAGCCATTGGATAAAGTGCGATAAATGCCAATCTCTTATGTATTATAAAGAGATTCAAAACAGAAACTATGTCTGTCCTAAATGCAAATTTCATATGAGAATAGGCCAAAAAGAGAGAATAAAACTTTTAGCAGATAAAGACAGTTTTGTGGAATTTGACGCAAATTTAGCCCCGATAGATCCTTTGAAATTTGTAGATAAAAAATCTTATAAAAAAAGAGTGGCCGAAAATAAAGAAAAAACTTCCAGAGTCTCTTCGGTAGTAAGTGGAGAGTGCACAATGGAGGGAATTCCCGTTCAGCTTGTTGTTTTTGATTTTAAATTTATGGGAGGAAGTTTAGGCTCGGTTGAAGGAGAGAAGATAGTAAGAGCGGTTCACAGAGCCATTGAAAAAAGAGAGCCTGTAATAATAGTCAGCGCAAGCGGCGGAGCAAGAATGCAAGAGAGCACTTTTTCTCTAATGCAAATGGCAAAAACGGCAGCCGCTTTAAAAAAGCTTGACGAAGCTAAACTTCCTTACATTTCAGTTTTGACAGATCCTACAATGGGAGGAGTAAGCGCCTCTTTTGCCATGCTTGGAGACATAATTATAGCCGAGCCCGGAGCTCTTATAGGTTTTGCAGGACAAAGAGTTATCAAGCAGACAATCGGAGCGGAGCTTCCAGAAGGTTTTCAAAGAAGCGAATTTTTACTTGAACATGGCCTTATAGATATGATAGTTCAAAGAGATGCAATGAAAAAGACTATCGTAGATTTCCTTCACTACTTTGAAGACAATTTAGGTCATAAAAAAGCCTCTTAGGGCTTTTTCATGCATATTATCTACGCTCTTTTAGATTACGATACATTTGTTAAAAAGAATATCTCTCTAACCTCTTTTCTCTCCATTTGCAAAAAATATGACGCTAAAATAATTCAATACAGAGACAAAAACTCTTCTGTGAAAGATATAAAAGAGAGAATAAAGATTTTAAGAGATTTGTGGGATGGAACATTAATAATAAACGACAAAATCGAACTTATAGAGTTTGCCGACGGCCTTCATTTAGGGCAAGAAGATATAAGAAAATTTCATAAGGATATCAAAAAAGCATCTGTTTTGGTAAGAGAAGAGATAAAAGATAAAATTTTAGGTCTCTCAACCCACAATAAAGAAGAGATTTTAGAAGCAAACGAGCTTGATTTAGATTACATAGGACTTGGAGCATATAGAAAAACATCTACAAAAAACACAAATAATATTTTAGGAAAAGAGATAGAAAAATTGGCCTCTCTATCAAAACATCCGGTAGCCGCAATCGGAGGAGTTAAAATTACTGATAGAATAAAAAATGTAAAATATTTAGTTGTTGGGTCAAATTTATATGACGATTAAAATATATACAGTAGAAAAAGTAAAAAAAGATAATTTTTACGATATAATACTTGACTATAAAAAAATGATATCAAGATTTGCAACAATAAAAGATATATCTCTCTTTTCAAAAGAGATAGCAAAATCTCAAACAATCGGAGAGATTGAGGCAAAAAGAAGCTATACGAAAGCCTTTATTCCATATTTGGGCAATTTTAATATAGCTTTGGATCCAAACGGAAAAGAGATGGACAGTTTCGAGTTTGCATCTCTTCTAAAAGATAAAAACGAAGTCTCTTTTTTCATAGGAGGGGCATACGGATTTGAAAAAGAATTTTTAAACAGATGCAATACAAAAGTCTCTTTAAGCCGCTTGACTATGGGACACAAAATCGCAAAACTGGTTTTGTATGAGCAGATATATAGAGCTTTTACGATTTTACACAATCATCCCTACCATAAATAAATCAAAAAGTTAATTTTAGCGGCAAATAAACGATATAAAAGCGTTTTAAAAATAAAAAAGGAGAACAATATTATGATAACTACGGTAGATATTAAAAAATTTAAGAAAGCTTTAGAAGAGAGAAAAGAGCAGATAGAAAAAAATTTAAAAAATATTCAAGAAGAGATGAATTCTTTAAGAGGAGTAGATTTAAATGACGAAGCCGATTACGCCTCAATAAGCACAGACAGATTGATAGAAGATGCTTTAACTACAAAACAGCAAAAAGAGCTAAAAGAGATAGATGAAGCTTTGAAAAAAATAGAAAACGGAACATACGGAATATGCGAAATGTGCGAAGAAGCGATATCTATAGAGAGATTACAAGTAAAACCTCAGGCAAAATATTGTATAGTATGCAGAGAGATTATAGAAAAAAATCGACAAAAGGAATAGGAGATGGGCTTTAAAAAGTATATGGCCGCCGGTTTACTTTTGATTTTAATTATAGGACTGTATGTTTTCAGTTTTGAAGGCGGCAGATACACTCTCGATTTTTTCGGCATAAATATCACTTTGCCAATAGCCGTATGGATAATAGTTCCGGCTCTTATTTTATATGTTTTCACTCTTATTCATATGATGTTCTACGGAGCTATAGAGTTTTCCAAAAAAAGAGCTTTAAAAAAGGGGCATAAAAATTTTATAAAAGCTACAAAAAACGTTCTTTTAGGACTTGATAATAACGTTCAGTTTAAATCAGAATGGCTAAAACTTCCCGGAGCTATTTTAAATATTTTTAATACAGATCCAAGAAAGAGAGCCAAAAAAGTTCCAAATGAAGAGATTCAGGAAATTTTGGATTTAAAAGAGAAGCTTGACAGAGGGGAAGTGGTGGATCTCTCAAAATACAGACTTCCGATAGATAATCCTTTAGTTTTACAAAATCTTGAAAATAAATTAAACAAAGATAAATTATATGCAGATGGAATATTAAAAAATTGCCCCGATAGAAATCTTCCTCTTTGCAAAAAAGCTTTTAAGGAATTTGCAAAATACGCCTCTTTAGATCAGATTAAAAAATATGAAAAAGAGGGATATAAAATAGACAAAGAGATATTTGATATATTGATAGATAGATTCCATTCAAAAGAGAACCCCATCAATTTAACTAACGATGATATAGCCGATCTTATAAAAAAACTTGATTTTGAAAAAGAGGATTTTATAGCGTTAGCTAAAAAACTAAAACCAAAAATGAATCCAGACGCTTTGATATTTCTTTTTGAGAGACTCTTTAACGAATTTCCAAAAGCAAGCGATGCATATCTGTTTATACTTTTTGAACTTCAAATGATCGATAAAGCAAGAGAGATTTTAGAAAATTCATCCTTAGATGAATATGTAAAATTTAAAAATCTTCTATTTTTAATAGACAGCGGGAAAAATTTCGATATAGAGGATTTTGTATAATTTGGAAAAGATAGATTTTTCCAAACCTCTTCTTTTCCTTGCTCCACTTGCCGGATACACCGACCTTCCGTTTAGAAAAGTTGTAAAAAAATTTGGAGCGGACGTAACCGTTAGTGAAATGATAAGCGCAAACGCTCTTATTAGAAACTCCAAAAAGAGTTTTAAAATGCTTCAAAAAAATGAAAACGAAACCCCTTATATAGTTCAAATCGCAGGAAGCGACCCTGAAGTTATAAAAGAAGCTGTTTTAATTTTAAACGATATAGAGGGAATAGACGGAATAGATTTAAATTGCGGGTGTCCAGTTCCAAAAGTGGTAGGTCAGAATGCCGGAAGCGCTCTTTTAAAAAATTTGCCTTTAATGCAAAAAATAATAGAAACCATAAAAAAATACTCAAATAAAAAGTATGTAAGCGTAAAATCAAGGCTTGGTTTTAGTGAAAAAATACCTGAAAAAATAGCCCTCTCTGTCCAGGAAGCGGGAGCGGATTTCATAACTTTTCACGCAAGAACAAGAGCGGGAGGATATAAAGCAAAAGTTGATTACGAAGCTGTAAAAAGAGCCAAAGAAGCAGTAAAAATTCCCGTAATAGCAAACGGAGATATAAAAAGCATAGAAGATTATGAAAAAGTTTTATCTTTTACAAAATGCGATGGGGCAATGATAGGAAGAGCGGCTATCGGAAATCCTTGGATTTTTCATCAAATAAAAACAAAATCTTACCAAATATCGCCCAACAAGAAAGCAGAAATTGTTTTAGAACATTTCAAATCGGTAGTGGAGTTTTATCAGGAAGCCGGAGTTAGAATATTTAGAAAACATCTTCATACCTACTCCAAAGGAATAAAAGAAGCCGCATCTTTTAGAGATAAAATCAACAAAATTGAAAACATTACTCAAATGCAAGAGGAGATAGAGAAGTTTTTTATAAAATAAAGGGAGGAAAACCCTACCCTTTATAAGCCTTTAAATTGCTTATAAATTGATACTCTGGAGATGAGAAGATATAATCTATAAGTTCTTCTCTACTCATACCGTTTTGAAGCCTATGTTCCCAATATCTAAGACCTGCACTTTCTGGCTCTCTATTTAGAATAGATCTGTAAGCCGCTTTTATAAAATCGATATCGCTTACATTTTTATCTTTAAACTCTTTTGAATTAAAAAAGTCTCTTACAATATCTTCATAACTTATAGCACCATTTTTAAGCAATGAAACCCAATACATAATCTCTCCGTAAGAGGCTTTTCTGCCCAAAATCAAATAATATAAACTCTCTATTCTTGAATAGAGCATATCATCTTCATCAAAAGGTTTTAAGTGATAAGACTTAGCAAGCTTTATAAACTCATTTGTATATACAAGCTTATCAAAAACAAGATTTCTATTTAATGCCCCTTCATCTAAAAGTTTTGTCCAATAGGCAAGTTCTCCTGGCAAAGGCTCTCTTTGATAAAGAGTTACAAAAATTTTCTTTATATAATCTTCGTTTGAGAGATTTTTGCTTTGAAGCTCATGAGTAATAACAAAAAATCCTTTTGCTACGCTTGCCGCGCTGTCTCCATTTTTTAATCTTTTTGTCCAATACAAAAGCCCCTCTTTTTCAGGCTCTCTATCAAGCACTGTATGATATAGATACATAACATAAGTTTCTACCGGATCCAAAGCGGTAGTTACCTTTACACTAACGCCTTTTGATTCTCCATATTCATTTACCGCTTTTACAGTATATTCATATTCAGTATTGCTCGTTAAATTCTCATCTATATATTCAGTTACATTAGCCTCCGTTGTATGGATAAGCTCTCCGTCTCTAAATATCTCATATCCGCTCTCTCCTTCAATATCTTTCCATTTTAAGGTTACACTTGTCGAATTAGCTTCGGCAGTCAAATCTTCTACATCTTTTGGAATTCCCTCATCAGTAGTTATACTTGCTTTCAAAGGAGCGGAATCATGAACCCCGTCTGTTGCAATAATCTCATATTCATAACTTTTTCCGGCAGTTAAATTATTATCAGTATAGGAAGTTGCGTTAGCCTCGGTGGTATAAATAAGCTCTCCGTCTCTTATAATTTTAAATCCCGTTTCGTTATCGGACGTATCCTCCCAAGTTAATGTAACGCTTGTTGGAGTTACGTTTGTAAAAGAAAGATTAACAGGAGCGCTTAATTCCACAACAGCCTCTTTAGTTGTAACCTCTATAGGACCCGCAGCCTCACTCTCTCCCGCATCATTTATAGCTTTTATCTCATAAGTATAATCCTCTCCGGCAGTTAAATTATTATCAGTATACGAAGTTACATTAGCTTCCGTTGTATGGATAAGCTCTCCATCTCTAAATATCTCATATCCATTCTCCCCTTCTACATCACTCCACTCTAAAGTTACACTCTCTGAAGTAATATTAGTTACATTAAAATCTTTGGGCTTCACAGGAGGTAAAGTTAAGTTTTCATCAGTAGTATTTTCATCTTTTGGAGTAGTTATTTCTATTTGAACTCCCTCGCTCTTTCCTGCATCATTTATAGCTTTCACTATATAAAGATATGGAGTATCATCAGTTAAGTTACTATCGGTAAAAGTTGTAACATTCTCTTCGGTAGTAGCTATTAGCAAATCATTTCTATATATTTCAAAGCCTCTCTCATTATCTGAATTATCTTCCCATTTTAAAGTAATTGAATGAGGAGTTACTTCCACAGCTTCAAGAGAGCTTGGAGCCAAAGGAGGCGTAATCTCTTTAGTAGTAGTTACTTCAACACCACTTCCCTCACTCTCTCCTGCATCATTGAAAGCTTTTATAGTATAAATGTAAGTTTCTCCACCTGATAAGTTTGCATCCGTATAAGTAGTCTCATCAGCTTTAAGAGTGGCTATCAACTCTCCATTTCTTAAAATTTTATAACCGCTCTCCCCTTCAACATCTTCCCACTCCAAAGTAACCGAATCGGAAGTAACTTTGGAAGCTACAACATTTGGAGGATTTGCAGGAGGAGTAACATCACGCTCTCCATCGCTTAAAGCGATATCATCAAACCTTCCACTTCCTCTAACTATAATTCCATCAACCTCCAATAGTTTGGCATCCGGCATCAAAGTATGAAGCCTATCTTTTAAATTTTCCTCAAACTCATGCCATTTTCCATCCGCCGCTTCATGTCCCAAACCAAAAGAAAGCTCCATACCCCCTCTCATCATTGCTCTATCTTTTGGACAATTACAAAAAGTTATATATCTGTCTCCTTTATCGGTTTTGACAATTGTATAAATTACAAAACTTGAACTGCTTTTCTGTTTCCACTTTAAAATAAAATGATTTTTATCTTCCCACGGTTTCCCATCTTCCTTTGAAAGCCTAAAAGAATTTAATTCCCCTTTTCCTTTCAATTCTATAACATTGCTTTTAAGCTCATCATCATAAACTCTCTTAATTTCTGCTCCAGGAGGAGTATTATCCTCAACTCTCCACTTAGATATCCCGCCCTCTTCCGCATTTTCATATACTATAGTCTCGGAAACGGCAAAAGTCGCCAAAAGAGACAAAAGCACCAAACTTCTTCGCATTTTTCTTCCTTTAAACAAATTTAATTTCACTTTTCATTATTTTATAATAAATTAATTAAAGCTTATTTAAACCGATATATTTTTTTTACTTTGAATAAAATAATTTAATATTAATTATAATAGTAAAAAGTATTAAACAGTATTTTTTATGAAATCGTAATTATAAAAGAAGTTTTAGGAAGAAATTTACTTTTTTTGTCTTTGAATAATTCTAAAAGTTCTCAGTATAAAGTAGATACCAAGCAGATAGAAAGGAATTGCTTGAAGAAAATTAAATTCATAAATCTCCAAATAGGCTTTTAAAAGAAACTGCAATTCAAAAAGAGCAATCAACTGTAAAGAGAGATAAAAAATAGGCTTTATCAGCGATGGAGTTCGTCTCTCAAATCTGTATTTGTGCATCTTTGTCTCCAAAAATTCTTTGAAGATATATCGTTTTTTTTCAAATTTTCATTAAGCTTAACCCAAAAAAGGCAAAATTTCCTCTTCCAATTTCTCCAGAGGAGCGCTTTTTAGAGATTTAAACTGTGTTTTATTAAAAGTTCTCTGCCTTTTTGCAAGTTTCATTGTATTTGAAACTATTTTTCTCTCAAGCTCCCTTAAAGTCAAAAAACCGTCAAGATATTCCAAAGATTCTTTAATCCCTATCGCTTTCATAGGATGAACTGCCCTTGTATATTTGCTCTCAAGATAGAAAACTTCATCAACTATACCTTTCTGTATCATTTTTGAAGTTCTCTTTTCGACTCTTTTTCTTAAAACCTCTCTATTAACTTCTATGTTGAAAATATCTATTTTATTAATTATTTTTTTTGGCGGATTTTTTTTAAAAAATTCGCTTGCCGTCATTTTTGTTTCAAAATAGATATTAAACCATTTCTCCATTCTAAACCTATCCCTCTTTGTAATCTTAGAAGCAAAAAGAAAATCCTTCTTTTCAATAAAACTATAAGCCTTATCTATATCTTTTAATATCTCTTTGGTTTTTTCAACACTCTCCTTTGAAATCTCAACCTCTTTTGAAAGCCCCTCAAGCATAGCTTTTAGATAAAAACTGCTCCCTCCAACTATTATTAAATTTTTTTTATCTTTCAAAGCTTTCTCTTTAGCTTTTTTATATATGGAGAAAAACAGAGCCACATTGAAAGCCTCATTTGGATAAATCTCGTCTATCCCAAAATGCAAAATCCCTCCCCTCTCTTTTATAGAGGGCTTTGCGGAGGCTATATCTATCTCCTTATAAATGCTCAAAGAATCAAGAGAGAGAATATAGGAGTTAGAACTTTTTGCAATCCTAACAGCCAAATCGCTTTTACCTGAAGCTGTAGGGCCAAGTATGGCAATCTCTTTCATAAAACTCCTTGTTTTCCGAACCTGAATTTAAGTTATTATACATTTTTTAATGTTAGTTTTTGTAGAATAGGTTTAATTTAATTTATAAAGGTGAAATTTGAACAAGTTTTTCAAATTATTGAAAGATATAAATGAACTAATTATGTTCAAACACTCTATTTTCGCCCTTCCTTTTATTTTTATCTCTATGATTATAGCTGCAGACGGATGGTTTGGTTTAAGACTTTTGATTTTGGGAACTTTAGCAGCCGTAACGGCAAGAAATTTTGCAATGGCCTTTAACAGATATGCAGACAGAGATATAGATATAAAAAATGAAAGAACAAAAAATAGGCCAAGCGTGGATGGGAGAATCAAAGAGAAATATCTAATTTATTTTATTTTAATAAATGCTTTTTTATTTGTATGGGTAGCTTATCTTATAAATAATTTAGCATTTTATCTCTCCATCCCAATTTTAATAATTTTAGCAGCATACTCTTATTTTAAAAGATTCTCAGAAACAGCTCATTTAATTTTGGGGCTCTCTCTTGGTTTGGCGCCGATAGCGGGAGTCGTGGCGGTAAAAGAGGATATTACCTTATGGTCTGTTTTTCTATCTATAGGAGTAATGTTTTGGGTTGCTGGGTTTGATCTTTTATACTCCCTTCAAGATATAGAATTTGATAAAAAAGAGGGATTATACTCTATCCCTTCAATATATGGAGAAAAATGCACTCTTTTTATAGCAAAACTTTTTCATGCTTTAACGATACTTTTTTGGCTTTTTTTTATATATTTATCTAATGGAGGATTCTTTTTATATTTGGCTCTTTTAATATCTGCTATAATATTATATAAAGAGCATACAATAGTGCAAAAAGATTTTAGACAGATAGATAGAGCATTCTTTACGCTAAACGGATATTTAGGGATAATGTTTCTTTTTTTCACAATATTGGATAAAGCAATTTCATGAATATAAGATTAATAAAAGCTCCTCTAAATTTAAGATTTTCTTATGCCGATAAGGATAGGTATCCAGTTTTTAAAAGAGAGTTTGATAAACTTAGCGAATATGATGAAGATCCGGTTGGGCAGTGGCTTAAAATGGCAAAAGCAAGAGGCGAGACAAAAGAGAGCGATCAGGTAATGCTAACTTTAATAGTAGAGCTTCATAGAAAAATAGATGAAATAACAAAAATTTTAAAAAACGAAAAAACTGAAATGCTAAAACTTGATTATGATAGTAAAATAGATGAGATAGGATTTGAGCATTTTAAAATAGAAGAAGAGCTTTTTGAGAAAGAGAAAATCTATTATGGAAGAATTCCCATGCCTATCTTTCCAAAAAGGGAAGTTGCCATTTTTTTTAAAGCTATTGACAAACAGATAGCCAAAATAGAGATGATGCACGAAAGAGACAGACAGGATTGGAATTCATACGTGGCTGCAAGAGAGAGAGTTATGATAAGAGAAAGAAAGGCTAAAAGATGATTATAGATTTAATAGCAATTATCGCTTTTACAATAATATTGGGGCTTATAATACTTTTTATGTATATAAAGGATAGAGAGACGGATAAAAGATTATCTATTTACGAAAAGGCAATAGAGGATTTAAACAAAAGAATATTTCTGCTTGAGAAAAATCAAAAGAAATTGATGCTATCTCAAGAAGGAGATATAGAGCAAGAGATTAAAAAGCTTGAGAGATCCGTAAATCTAAAAGTTCAGGAAGCAACCTCTCCGTTAGAGAAATCTATAAAAGATATTCAATGGATTGTAAATAAGTTTCAAAACGAAATAGATTCAAGAATAGAAAATATAGAAGTTTTAATAAAAGATATAAATGCTATAACTTCAAGAGAAGAAAATATCGATAAAGAGAGGATTATAGAACTTTTTAGAGAGGGAATGAGTATAGACGAAATAGCAAAACAGGAGAAAATTCCACAAGGGAAAGTAGAATTTGTTTTAAAACTTGCCAATATGGAATAAATTGCCAAACTTCCTTGCTTTAATTTAAAAATTGTGATAGAATTTCAATTCCCCTCCCCCTATATAGCAGTGGGCTCATAAAAGAGTCTGCTGCCTTTAAATCAATAATTATTTAATAAGGAAAGTGTAAAATGAAGAAGAATATTCATCCTGAATATGTAGAGTGTAAAGTAACATGTGCTTGCGGAAACAGTTTTGTTACAATGTCCAATAAACCGGAAATTAGAATAGATATCTGCAATGAGTGCCATCCTTTCTTTACAGGAAGCGAAAAAATCGTAGATGCGACAGGTAGAGTAGAGAAATTTAAAAGAAAATATAATCTAAAATAGTTGCTCTATTTCGTAGCTACCCCTATAGGAAATTTAGAGGATATCTCAAAGAGGGCTTTAAGAGTCCTTAAGCTCTCTTCCTTAATAATCTGCGAAGATACAAGAGTTGCAAAAAAGCTTTTTGCTCTTCTTGAAGAGAAATTCCAAATAGATCTAAAAAACAAAAAGTTTCTATCTCTCCACTCGCATAACGCTCAAAAAAGATTAGAAAAGCTTGATATATCTTTATTAAAAGAAAATATCATCTCCTATTTAAGCGATGCCGGAATGCCTGCGATAAGTGATCCTGGATGCGAGCTTGTAAAATTTTGCCAGGAAAACGGTATAGATTATGAAGTTTTACCGGGAGCAAACGCTCTTTTATTAGCATACGCTTCAAGCGGTTTTTGCGAAAGCCAATTCTCCTTTTTCGGTTTTTTGCCTCACAAAGGAAAACAAAGAGAAGAGGAGTTAAATAGAGTTTTAAACTCCCCAATAAACTCCATTATTTACGAATCACCTCACAGACTCTTAAAGCTTTTAAAAGAGATTTCACAAAAAGACCCAAATAGAGAGCTTTTTTTAATAAAAGAGGCCACTAAAATGTATGAAACCAAATTTAAAAACAAAGCTTCAATCCTATATGAAGAGTTAAAAGATGAAAAAATCAAAGGAGAGTGGGTAGTAGTGGTTAAAAAATCTGATAGCAAATTAAAAGGAGAAATAACAAAAGATGATATTTTAAAACTAAATATCTCAAAAAAGGAAAAAGCAAAACTGCTCTCTAAGATAAGTAATCTTTCCGTCAAAGAATGTTATAATCTGCTTTTGAAAAACGATAAATCAAAAAATTAATTTAACTGAACAGAAAGTATAAATATGATAATATTCGGCAAACGCGTATGTTTATACGTTTTGGAAAAACATTTTGATATAATTTGCGAAATTTATCTCTCAAAAGAGATAGATAAAAAACTGTTTTCAAAACTTTTAAAAACCGGCAAAAAGATTACAAGAATAGATAATAAAAAGGCTCAAGCTCTATCAAAAGGGGGAAATCATCAAGGAATACTCTTTAAAGTTAAAGATTTTAAATTTTCCTCTCTAAATGAGCTAAAGGATAGAGATTTTCTATTGGTTCTATCGGCAATTACCGATAGTGGAAATATAGGTGCGATTATAAGAAGCGCTTATGCTTTGGGAGTTGATGGAGTTGTAATAACGGAGATAAAAAGCATAAACGCTCAAGCTATCGCAAGAACAAGCAGTGGGGCTTTGTTTGATATACCTATTGTTTTACATCAAAACGGAGCCGAAGTTTTAAACGAATTAAAACAAAAAAATTTTACTGTCTATGCGGCCGATATAGAAGGTGAAGATATAGAAAGGATATCATTTGACAAAAAAAAGGTATTGGTTCTTGGAAGCGAAGGAGAAGGAATAACCAAAAGAATGATAAAAAAAAGCGATAAAAAAGTAACTATAAAACTAAAAAGGGATTTTGATTCCCTAAATGTATCGGCTGCCGCGGCAATACTTTGTTACAGGATGGGAAATGGATAAGAAAAAAATAAATACTTTAGAAGAAAATCTAAAAAAGCTAAAAGAGATAGGAATAGAAAAAATATCCGTAAATACGCATATAACGGAACCCAATATAGAAGCTATCTTAAATAGAGAGTTTGAAAAACTAAACCCGACAAAAGCGATAGGTTTTGTAAAAATATTAGAAAGAGAGTATGGAGTAGATTTAAGCGAATGGAAAAAAGAGTTTAAAGCTTACAGAGAACAGATAAAAAAAGAACAAGAGAAAATATTTGTGGCTGTAAGCGATGAAGAAGAGGAGAGAGAAGCAGGAGGAAAACTTCTTTTAATAATAGGAATAGTGGCTTTAATAATTATAGCTTACGGAACATACATGTTTTTAAATTCTCACTCATCCCAAAATACCCCTAAAGTGCCAAAATCTAATATCTCCAAAGAGAATGAACTAAAACCTGAGATTGAAAACGAAGAACTCAAAATATCTTCAAACAGCAAACCTAATAACACTTTACAAGAAATAAACAAAACTGAGAGTGTTGAGATAAATGAAACAAACGAAACAAATATCTCTATAAAAGAGCAAAATGCAACTCAAAATATGGAAAACAATCAAACGATTCAAAATCAAAATGAAAACAACCAAACGTCTTTAAAATTAATTCATGAAAGTTTTACTCTATCTCCAAGAAGCAGAATCTGGGTAGGAGTTATATATCTGGATAATTTTAAAAGAAAACAGTTTTTAACAGATCAAAATATAACTTTAGATGCAAAAAGAGATTTTTTAATAGTAACAGGCCATGGAAAATTTGATATATTTATAGATGAAGAGAAATATCATTATAACGATCCTTTTAAAATCCGCCTACTATATAAAAATCAGAACTTAGAAAAGATAGACGCAAATACTTTTAAAACTTTAAATAGAGGCAAATCGTGGTAAGAGTGTTAATATCAATTTTAATTTTATATGGATACTTAAATGCTGGAGAGGTAATAGAGGCGGTTAAAGGACTACTTGGAAATAAATATTATCAACACAGAAAAATAGTAAATGTTCTTTTTAGAAACGAAAATGCTTTTTACAGGGATGCTTACCCTGACATCTCTAAAATAGCCGCAAAATTGAAAGCAAACGGCCTTTTAAATTTATATTTTTCATCTCCAAGACAATTAACTCTCTCTTTGGCCGCAAAAGGGGATCCTCTTTTGTTTTTAAAAACCGTAAACGAATCCCTTCATGATATAGGATATAGCTTTTTCACAACCAAAGAGGCAAGAAGAGATGGAAACTATTTCCATTGGAAAATCGTCTTAAAAAGCGAATCTGCCATAGATCCTGAGCTTTTTGCAAAAGAGCTGTATAAAAGAGGAATTTTTATACAAAGAGTAAAAAGAAAAAATTCAACTTACTGGGAATATGATTTGGATCTCTCAAATGCCCAGATTCTTGCTAAAACTTTAAACAGTTACAAAGAGCTCTCTTTAAGAAAACCTCTTGATGATTACTGGTTTAAAGTAGATATTCCAAGTTCCATGGTAGAGATTTCATCACATATAAACGATAACTGGCACCCTTATGTTATATTTTACGATTCATCCCTTAAAATGCTTGGTTATTATACAAATAAAGAGAAAGAAAAGAGGGTAAAGCTTCAAATACCTGCTGATACAAGATATATAAAAATATCTGATTACTATTCGCTCTCAAATATAAAAAGAGGTTTGAGAATCCGTCTTTATCAATAAAACAAAATTTCAAAAGGTATTTAAACAATGTTTGACGAAATACAATTTAATACAATAAATAGACTGCCAAACTATGTTTTTGCGGAAATAAACGAAATAAAAATGGAAGCAAGAAGAGCGGGAGAGGATATTATAGATTTCAGCATGGGAAATCCAGACGGCCCTACTCCCAAACATATAGTAGATAAACTGATAGAATCCGCTCAAAAACCCAAAAACTATAGATACTCTGCAAGCAGGGGGATATATAAACTCCGCCTTGCAATATGCAACTGGTATGCAAGAAAATATAACGTAGATTTAGACCCAGAACATGAAGCGATAGCCACAATGGGCTCTAAAGAGGGATATGTGCATCTAATTCAAGCCATTACCAATCCGGGAGATGTGGCAATAGTTCCAGATCCAGCCTACCCTATCCACACTCATGCCTTCGTGATAGCCGGAGCAAACGTTATCAATATGAAAATGAAATATAATGAAAACTATGAATTAAATAAAGAGGAGTTTTTCAAAAGTGTAAAAAGGGCTCTTCATGAATCCTTGCCTAAACCAAAATTTGTTGTTGTCAATTTTCCCCACAATCCCACAACGGTAACTGTGGATAAGGATTTTTATAGAGAGCTTGTGGATATGGCAAAAG
>JALVCR010000227.1 GCA_027009865.1 Campylobacterales bacterium | reverse complement strand
TTTCTATTTTTGTTTTGGGAATCGGTTTTTGATTTTGTATGGCCGTTTGATTTAAAATTTCAAACAGCTCATCTAAAGAGATTTCGATATGCTCTTTTGAGGGAATCTCTTTCTCTTTTGTATCCTCTTTTTGGTTAAGCTGAGAACTATTATTATTTATGATTTTTAAAAAATCTGTTTTTTGGTTTGAAGGATTGCTTTTTAAAATATTTTCTAAAAGAGAGGTGAAAAGATCGAAATTTTCTTTTTTTGAAGATATGCTTTTTTTGCCCTTTAAATTTAGGTCTGTTTTTTCTATCGGTAAAATTTCCGCTCGCATATTTTGCCTTCTTTGCTTGATTGCTAAAAAGTAAGCAAACAGCGTTCCAATATTTGCTTTTTTATTCTTATATGATAAAAATTATCCAAAAAACCATAAAAAACTCTTGACTTTTTAAAAATAAAGTGCTATATTTAAAGAAACTTGAGCTTATCAATATAAAGCTTTATGATAAAAGGAGTTAAAAATGTCTTATAATCAATTGGCTGATGTAAAATATTTCAAAAAAGAGGAGGGTAAAGATAGAATAGTATGTCTTTTGTGCAGACACTACTGTAAATTAAAAGAGGGGCAGGTTGGAATTTGCGGAGTTAATAAAAATGAAGGGGGCGAGCTTAAAAATTTGGTTTACGGACACCCTATAGCCTTAAATGTCGATCCGATAGAAAAAAAACCTCTCTATCATGTTCTGCCGGGAAGCAGAGCTTTATCTTTTGGGACAGTGGGATGCAATTTTAAATGCCCTTTTTGCCAAAACTGGGAGATTTCCCAAGAGAAGAGCATAAACGAGGAAATTTACGTATCTCCCGAAAAAATGGTGGATTTAGCTTTTGAATACGGGTGTAAATCTATAGCATACACTTATAACGAGCCTACTATTTTTTATCCTTATGCAAGGGATGTGGGAGTTATCGCAAGAGAGAGGGGACTTAAAAATCTTTTTGTAAGCAACGGATTTGAGTCTCCTGAGATTATCAAAGATATGCCAAAATGGCTTGATGCGGCCAATATCGATCTTAAATGCTGGGATGAAGGATATTATAAGAAGGTTTTAAAAGGGGGATTGGAAGCTGTTAAAGACACCCTTAGAATGATGGTTAGCGAAGGAATATGGGTTGAGGTTACGACTCTTTTGATAGAGGGGGAGAATGACAGCGATGAAGATCTTGAGGCTATGGCAAACTTTATAGCAAACGATCTTGGAAAACATATACCTTGGCATCTTAGCGCTTTTCATCCCGATTACAAAATGAGAGATCACAAATGGACGGGGCTTGATACCTTGCAAAGAGCTAAAAAAATAGGAGAGAAAGCGGGGCTTTATTATATATATTTGGGAAACGTTCCAGTTCACGGAGATACACACTGTCCAAATTGCAAAACTCTTTTAATTGACAGAACCGGTTATTCGGTGGTGGTTAATAATTTGAAAGATGGACGATGTCCAAAATGCAATAGAGAGATAGAAGGAGTGTGGAAATGAGAGTAAGACAAAGCGCGGTAGCAGGACAGTTTTATCCCTTTAGCGGGGAAGAGATTGAGAAAATGATTGAGTATTTTAATAAGATTTTGGATGAGAATATAAAAGATAAAAGTGTTTTAAACATAGCTCCAAGAGCGATTATAGCGCCGCATGCGGGATATATATATTCTGGATTTACGGCAAATTTCGCTTATAGGCTTCTTAAAAACACTAAAGCCGATACGATAGTGGTAATAGGTCCAAGCCACAGAGTCTATTTAAACGGAGTTAGCGTAAGCGATTATGATCTTTATCAGACTCCTTTTGGAGATTTGAAAATAGATAGAGATTTAGTAGAAAAATTAAAAGAGTTTGATGTAACTTTCATCCCTTCGGCTCATCATGAGCACAGCACGGAAGTTCAAATGCCTTTTATCAAATTTTACAAGCCTGATGCAAAAGTGGTGGAATTGGTTTACGGAGATGAAAATCCCGCACATTTAGCCGGTATTATCGAATATCTTTTAAAAATGCCTAATGTAGCGGTGGTTATAAGCACCGATTTGAGCCACTATTACGATATTAAGAAGGCAAATCTTTTAGATGGAATATGTCTTGAAGCCGTTAGCGAACTAAATATAAAAAGACTTCATGAAGGATGCGAAGCATGCGGTAAAATAGGAGTGGAGGCGATGCTGATAGCGGCTAAAAATTTAAGATTGAAACCTATTTTGTTAGATTACAGAACAAGCGCCGATGCAAGCGGCGATGAATCT
>JALVCR010000226.1 GCA_027009865.1 Campylobacterales bacterium | reverse complement strand
TCTAAAAAGTATCGATGAGTATAAAAGCTGGATAGAAGAGCTTGAAAGTAGCAAAGTTTGGCTTGAAGAACAGATTGAAGCTTTCAAAAGAGAAAACAGAAAAATATTAAATAATTTTAGCAATTTAAAGAAATATAATGAAACACTTTTAAAAGATAAGAAATGGCTTGAAGAGCAAAGTATCTCTTTTGAGAAAGAGAATAAAAAGCTTCTAAAAAGTATCGATGAGTATAAAAGCTGGATAGAAGAGCTTGAAAGTAGCAAAGTTTGGCTTGAAGAGCAGATTGAAGCTTTCAAAAGAGAAAATAAAAAAATATTAAATGATTTTAGTAATTTAAAGAAATATAATGAAACACTTTTAAAAGATAAGAAATGGCTTGAAGAGCAAAGTATCTCTTTTGAGAAAGAGAATAAAAAGCTTCTAAAAAGTATCAATGAATATGAAAATTCGATAAAAGAGCTTAAGAGCTGGATAAAAGAGCTTGAGGATAGCAAAGCTTGGCTTGAAAAGCAGATTGAAGCTTTCAAAAGAGAAAATAGAAAGATATTAAATGATTTTAATTTGCTTAAAAATTGGACAAATGAGCTTCAGAAAGGGAAAGAGTGGCTTGAAGAAGAGAACAGAAAACTTAAAAAGGAGATAGAAGATAAAGATAGTATGATAGAAAATATAAAAAATAACAAATTTGTAAAAGTTTTGATAAAAAGCGGATTGATTAAATTTTAAGGGTTAGGGAATGAGCGATAATTTTGATTTTTTGAATACTCCGGCAAGTTCTAAGAGAGCTTTATTTGAATATGAAATTAAAGATAAAAATCTCCCTCCCGTCGTTTCGATTATAACTCCTTTTTTTAATACAGGCGAAGTTTTTTATGAGACTGCAAAATCTGTTTTTAGGCAGTCTCTTCAGCAGTGGGAATGGATAATAGTAAACGATGCAAGCAGTGATGAGAAATCTCTTTTGATTTTAGATGAGTTTAGAAGTAAAGATTATAGAATTAAAGTGATAGATCATAAAGAAAACAGAGGTCTTAGCGCATCGAGAAATACGGGTATAAAAAATGCAAACAGCAAATATCTGTTTTTTTTAGATAGCGATGATTTAATAGAGCCTCTTGCTTTAGAGAAACTTTTTTGGTTTTTATACACTAATGAAAATTTATCTTTTGCTAAAGGATATACCGTAGGTTTCGGTTCTCAAAATTATCTTTGGACTAAAGGTTTTGAAAAGAAAAGAGAGTTTTTAAAAGATAATTTTGTTACGGCTACTGCTATGGTAAAAAGGGAAGTTTTTGAGAGGATAGGCGGATTTGATGAGAGCAGAAAGGGAGGATTTGAAGATTGGGATTTTTGGCTTAAAGCTGCCGAAAACGGATTTTGGGGCGATACTCTTTGTGAATTTTTGGATTGGTATAGAAGAAGGGATACTCATAGCGATAGATGGAGCGAATGGTCAAATAAAGGCAGAGAAAGATTTTTAAAAGAGGCGAAAAAGAAGTATCCTAAACTATTTTTAAAGAACTATTTTCCCGATATTTCCAAAAAAAATAGAGAGTTTTCCATCTCTTTCCCAAAAGTTAATCTTTTAAAAAAGAGAAAAAAAAGAGTTTTAATGATTATTCCTTGGCTTGAGATGGGAGGAGCTGATAACTTTAATTTAAATTTTCTATCTCAAATGATAAAAAGAGATTGGGAAGTTACAATTGTTACTACATATATTTCTCAAAATAGATGGAAGAAGGAATTTCTCTCTAAAACTTGCGATATTTTCTTTTTGCATACCTTTTTGGATAAAAAAGATTATCCAAGATTTTTATTATATTTAATAAATTCCAGAGATTTTGATTCGATAATGATTTCAAACAGTGAATTTGGATATAAAATTTTGCCTTTTCTAAAATCTTTTGAAGAGAATAGATCTTATGTAGATTATAACCATATGGAGCAAGAGGAGTGGATGGACGGCGGTTATCCTAAAATGGGAGTGATATATCAAAAATATCTTGATTTAAACGGAGTTACTTCCAAGCATTTAAAAAATTGGATGATTAAAAAGGGAGCCGATGAGGATAGAATCAGAGTTTGTTATATAAACGTTGATACTTCATATTGGAAACCGGATTCAAAAGTTAGAAAAGAGGTTAGAGATTATTATAATATATCTTACGAAACTCCCATTATATTTTATGCCGCAAGAATATGCCCTCAAAAAAAGCCAAAAGTATTTATAAAAACCATTAAAAAATTAAAAGATGCAAATTTAAATTTCAAAGCTATTATT
>JALVCR010000225.1 GCA_027009865.1 Campylobacterales bacterium | reverse complement strand
TAGCGCAATTGTCATTTGGTTCTATTTCACTTTGAGAGAATATATTCAAAGCAAAAAACATTAATAAAAAAGCAGCATAAAATAATTTAAACTGTTTCATGATAAACTCCTTTTATTTTCATATAATTTATTATATAAAATTTATTATTTTATGCTACTTAAATAATTTTATATTTTAAAAAAATATAAAGCAAATCCCCAAAAGGGGATATCTTTTAATGGAGTCTGTTTGCCTTTATTCCATATTTTGCGGCTATTTCTCTAAATTCAGGAGAATCTATAAACATATCTACAAGTTTGCTTCTATCAACTTTTCCATAAGCAAGCTCTTTTAGCCAAAAGGAATATCCCTCACTATCTGGAGATCTTCCCAAAATAGTCTCATAAACTCTTTTTAAAAACTCAGTATCGGATAGATTTTGGGATTTAAACTCTTCAGAATCAAAAAAGTATCTTGCCAAATCATCAGCAGTGGAATTTCCATCTTTTAATCTCTCTTCCCAAAACTTAAGACCCTCTTTATCATAATCCCTATTTAAAACTTTCTTATATAATCTTTTTATAAAATTCTCCAAATTATCTCTTTTGATATCCTCTTTGGATAAAGGATTAAACTCAACTTTTAAAGAATATTGTTTTTTATCATAACTTAAAGCTAAAATATCAACTCTTTTTCCTTTTTTAACAAAGAAATTTTTATAAACTGAAGATGTAGTTCCTCTTTGTATATTCCAAAATTTATCACCCTCCCAAGGAGAAGAGCACCCGTTTGTTCCTATTGTAAACCATGTAGGCCTATTTGAGCTAATCTCTATTGTAACATTTCCATCTTTTGCCGGAGTAAAATGGTAATAGTCTCTGCCTTCCTCTCCGTCATCCTCATAGGTTGGATCAACCACTCCTTTTGCCTTGAATTTTATGCTTTTATCTATTCCATCAAGCTCTTCTATAACCTCGGAATTTTGACAGTCGCTATTTGGCTCTACATCAAAAGATGCTGGGATCACATATCCGCTATCGTCATCTTTTATCAGTCCGACACTGCTTTTTACAGCCAAAACAGCATTCAAAGGATTTTGCAATCTAACTTCAAAAGCCTCATCGCTCTCTTTCTCATCATCTCCTATAATAGGAACTTTAACCTCTTTTTTTATCTCTCCCGGAGCAAAAATAACCCTTTTATCAACCGGTTCATAATCCTCTTTGGCTCTTGCCCCTATATCGTAGGTTTTAAACTCTACTCCAACATAAGATGAAGATGGTTTATCTAAAGTCAAAGTAAAAATCATATCTTTTAAAACTCCGTCATCCCCTTCACTTGCTATGGACTTATTTACAGAAATTTTGGGCTTATCATTTTGATTTTCACTTGCAGGAATAAACTCTATTTTAGCTTGATAATTTCTTGGATGTCTGCACATTGCAAGAAAATTTACCCTCTCGTTTGCTTTGGCATAAAAAACAATATTGCTACTTGATATAAAATCTCTCTCTACATTCCATCTGTTACAAAACGGTACGCCTATAAAAAAGTTTGTCGTTCCGGTTGATCTGAAACTTACTTTAACTATTCCGTCAACTGCCGGAGTAAAATCAAAATAATCTTTATCGTAGTCTGGTTTATTGGTTCCGGGCTGAATACCTTTAGATCTTGTCTCCCCTTTAAAAATTGCGATTTTATGAGAAGATACTCCTTCAAGCTCAAATACACTATTGCTCGATACGCATTCATCATTCGATTCCGTATCAGCCAAAGAAGAAATTCCAAAAAGCGCCAAGGATAAAATTGCTGATATAAAATATTTAGTTTTCATTTTTACTCTCCAATTTTAAATTTATTAATTGTAACGAAAAAAATGAAAATTTATAATTTAAAATAAAATAAAAATTTAAGTATCAGCCCATATTTATACTTTGAATTATTTCAATTTCATCTCAAAAAATTTTCCACTATCGTCGGCAATAAAAAATTTATCCCCTTTTACGAAGATTCCTTCCTGATTTTTTCCTGGAATTTTATATTTTTT
Organism: Campylobacterales bacterium; assembly: GCA_027009865.1. Classification (GTDB taxonomy): domain Bacteria; phylum Campylobacterota; class Campylobacteria; order Campylobacterales; family JAADDG01; genus JAADDG01. The sequence goes on along the minus strand of JALVCR010000225.1, from coordinate 6,839 downwards.
AATAATCTTTGAATTTTTCAAATTATAGAGATAAATTCTATTTTCTGTATCGGAGAGAATATATAAAATACCTTTATTATAAAAAAGTCCAGAAATATCTTTAATTTTCACCTTTTCAACTCTATCTACTTTGAGCTCTCTTGCCTTAAGAGAGATAAATACAAGCTTTGATTTTTTCTTAAACGATTGAACACTGACTACAAAATGCTTTCCAAATTCATCTTCGTTTATAAATGCTATCCCCTCAAATCCGTCTTTGTTATTCTTTTTTAAAATTCTTCTATTTTCACTTTTTTTAGGTATTTTATATCTCTCTTTAATCTTAAAATTCTCTATTTTATAAATTACTCCTTTGATTTCATTAATTGCATATATACTCTTTCCGTCATTTGTTATTCCCTCCAAATCCAAACCTCTTTTTAATTTCTTATAAAAAATCTTATCATCCTTTAAAACGGCTATCTTCCCTTCATCGCCCGCTATGTAAAAAGAGTTTTTAAAAAAAGTAACTCCAGAAGGCTCAAATCCTCCTCTTTTCATATTATAAGATTTAACTATTTTCAAATCATATGAGTTGCATCCCGTAAACCCAAATAAAACAAGCAAAAACCAAAACCTTTTCACAATAACTCCTTTGATAATCAAAAAGATAAATATACTAATTTTATTATTAGGTATAATTAAATCAAAAAAAATTAGGAGCTCTTTTGGAAGAGATACTCGCAAAAAAGATAAAAAAAGTGGCTCTATCTATGTTTAGAAAGAATTTTTTTGGAATATTTCACGGTTCAATCTCTGCCAAAATCAAAGAGAATCAATTTTTGATAAACAAAAGAAACGCAATATTTGATGAGCTTGAAGATGAAGATTTAATAGCTTTATATTTTAAAGAGGATTACAGATACAAGGAAGCAAGTATTGATGCAAAAATACATAAATTTATATACAAAAATATCTATCAGGCCAAATATATCTGTTATGCAATGCCCCCATTTTTAACCTCATACTCTCTCATCTATGACAAAATTACTCCAAAAGACTACTTTGGATATAAATTTATAAAAGAAATAAAAATCTACGACCCAAAAAAATTTAGCGACTGGTATGAGAGAGCGGAGTATGAAATATATCAATATTTCAAAAAAAATGATACCAATATTATGGTTATTAAAGGTTACGGAATTTATACCTACGATAGGGATATAAATCAGATAGCAAAAAACATAGCCATACTCGAAAATAGCTGCAAACTCTTAGTAACATCAGACACAATTTTAAGATGCCAGTAAATTAATAACTAATTTTACGAATCTTTGAAAAAATTCCAATTTTTACTCAAACGAATTAATCCTTTTTTCGTAAATATATAAAAAATTTTACAAAAAAAGTAAATTGTAATATAATAAAATAGTCATTGTATTACAAGGAGAATTTTATGAAACATATTATAAGCATAAGAATAGAAGATGAGTTAGTAAAAGAATTAAATAAACTTGCAAAAAAATTAAATAAATCAAAAACAGAAATTCTTAAAGAAGCTTTTATTTTGTATAAAAATAAGTTTTCAAAACATCCATTAAAGAAATTTGCTGGAAGGTTAAAAGAAAGTGAACCTTTCTTAAAAGCAATAGAAGATAGAAACATAAAAAGCAAGGATATCCACCTATGAAAATAGTATTAGATACTGATATAATTATATATTTTCTAAAAGGTAACGAAAAAATAAGTAAAAAACTGCTTTCATTTCCTCCTAATGATATTTATACAACAATTTTCAATATAACTGAAATGCTTTATGGAGCATATAATTCTAAAAAAATTGAATATAATCTCAAACTTATAAAAGATTTTGCTAAAAATATTAATATTTTACATTTTAATGAAGAAGCTAGCGAAATATTTGCCAAAAATAAAGCTCAATTAAAACAAGAGGGAAAACTTATTGCAGATTTTGATCTTCTTATTGCAAGTATTGCTATCGTAAACAATTGTATTCTCATTACAAACAATATAAGACATTTTAAAAGAATAAAAACCTTACAAGTAGAAAACTGGATATAAATCAATTGCTTTTTTAAATGGCGGACAGGGCGGGATTCGAACCCGCGGTACCCTAACGGGTACGCTTCCTTAGCAGGGAAGTGGTTTCAGCCAGCTCACCCACCTGTCCAATGAAGCTTTCAAAAGAGAAGAGAATTATACAAAACGAAATATAATATATTCCTTAAATTTCTCTCAAAATTCTCTCTACAATCTCTTTTGGATCTTGGGCTTTATAAATAGGTCTTCCCACAACTATAAAATCGCTTTTTTGCTCTTTTGCAACTTTCAAATCCCCAACTCTCTTTTGATCTTCACTTTCTTCTTTAAACGGCCTAATGCCGGGAGTTAGAGTCAAAAAACTCTCTTTTGTATTCTCTTTTATTTTTTTGCTTTCAAAAACAGAGCATACAACACCGTCTAAATTGCACAAAAAAGCCTCTTTTGCAAATTCAATTGCTTTTTTTTCGATATCTTCTCCATAAATTTTCTTAAATGTTTCATTATCAAAACTTGTCAAAGCGGTAACGGCCAAAACCAAAGGGGGATTTTCAAACTCCCCTACTCTATTCATTACCGCTCTCATTGCCTCTCTTCCGCTTGAAGCGTGAACGTTAAACATATCAACCCCAAGCTTAGCTATCTCAAAAGCGGCATCGGCCATAGTGTTTGGAATATCGTAAAGCTTCAAATCCAAAAAAATTTTAAAGTTTGGATTAATGCTTTTAATCTCTTTTAAAAAATCCTTCCCGTCTCTAATAAAGGATCTAAAGCCTACTTTAAACCATAAATCATAATCTTTTAAACTCTTGCAAAGTTTTATATTTTCATCTTTTTCAATATGATCTAAAGCTATGCAAAGTTTCATGGGTAACTCTTTTTAATGGAATCCAATACGCCGTTTATAAATTTAGCTGCCTTCTCTCCGGCAAGATCTTTTGTAAGTTCCAAAGCCTCGTTTATAATGACCGCTCTATCCAAATTAGTAAACATAAGCTCGTAAGTTCCAAGCCTTAAAATCGCTCTCTCTACTTTTCCCAGTCTGTTAAAATCCCACCCCTTTAAGTGTTCGTTTATTACTTTATCTATCTCTTTTAGATGCTCTCTAACGCCTTTATACAAAGATATGGCAAAGTCTTTTTGTTTATGTCTTATTTTTCTCTCTTCAAGTATCTCGTCTATAAATTTTTCTATATCCTCGTTTCCAATATCGTTTGCGTAGAGAAAAGTGGTAACCGCTTCTCTGGCTTGATGTCTTGTGGCCATTTTAAACCCTAAATCTTTTTATACAAATCGATTAATTCAATTAAACCCGTCATTGCCTCAAAACCTTTATTTCCAGCTTTGCTTCCGGCTCTCTCGATTGCCTGCTCTATCGTATCGGTAGTTAAAATTCCGTAAGTTACCGGTTTTTGATATTTCAAAGCCGTAGTGGCAACTCCTTTTGTAGCTTCCGCCGCAACATAATCAAAATGGGGAGTGCTTCCTCTAATAACAGCTCCAACGCAACAGACTCCCTCATATTTTCCGCTTGATAAAATCTTATCCAAAACAAAAGGTATCTCAAAGGCTCCGGGAACCAAAATCAAATCAAGATTGCTCTCATCGCCTCCATGCCTTAAAAAAGCATCTTTCGCTCCTTCTACTAATCTGTCTGTTATGATGTGATTAAATCTGCTGTTTACTATCGCGACTTTCGTATCTTTTGATATTGATAATTTTCCCTCTATTATATTCATTTTCATCCTTTTTCAATTTTTTAAAGCTTCTCTTATAGCAAAAATATCTTTAATAACCAAATCAAGCTCATCTAATTTGAGCATATTAGCCCCGTCGCTTAAAGCGATATCTGGATTAAAATGGGTCTCAAAGAAAAATCCATCCACCCCCACAGCCGCCGCGGCTCTTGCAAGGGGAGCTACAAATTCCCTTTTGCCTCCGCTTTTACCCTCTGAGGCTCCGGGCATCTGCACCGAATGGGTAGCGTCAAAAATTACGGGGGCAAACTCCCTCATAATTACCAAACTTCTCATATCCACAACCAGATTTCCATAACCAAAAGAGCTTCCCCTCTCTGTAAGCCATACGCCTTTTTCTAAAGCCTCTTTATAACCCTCTTTTTGGCTTCCTTTTGTTTTTAAAACTTTCAAAACCGAATATTTCATATCTGAAGGGTTCATAAACTGTCCCTTTTTGATATTTACTATTTTTCCGCTTTTTGCAGCTTCTACTAAAAGGTCGGTTTGACGGCAAAGGAAAGCTGGAATCTGCAAAACATCGGCAACTTTTGCAGCCTCATTGACTTGCCATGTCTCATGAATATCGGTTAAAATTTTATATCCAAACTCATTTTTTATCTCTTTTAAAATATCAAGCCCTTTTTGAATCCCCACTCCCCTAAAACTCTCTATACTCGTTCTGTTGGCTTTATCATAGCTTGCTTTAAAATAGAAATCTATTCTTTCATCTTCATGATATTTCAAAAGAGACTTGGCTATCTTAAAGACATTTTCTCTGCTCTCTATCACACAAGGACCTGCTATTAAAATCATTTATCTTCCTTTACTTTTTTCTCAACTAATTTACCTCTTATATCTCCAAAAAAGATAACATCTTTTAAAACGGCACTTGTGCATATTCCATCGTCATCCAAATTTATATAAAGCTCTCCCCTTTTGCTGGAGAAAATTTTCTGATTTATTATAACAACCAAAATATGCCCATTAGCTTTCAAAAGCCTTTTTATCTTTTTATACTCATCTCCAACAGGGGTATAGATATTTACATGGCCGTCTTTCTTATTGGCTCCGATAGCGTATAAAACCTTTTCTCCGTTTGTTTTAAAACCATGTAAATAATATTTTAAATTAAAAAAGAGAGTTAAAATATCATCTTTTGCGTAAAAAGGAGTTTTATCATAATGAACCTCCTTCTCTCCTTCCTCCAAACTTACTCTCTCAACCCATACTATCTTCTCTTTATGATCAAAAATATGAGTTTTTATATCAGTTTTTCTATCATTTTTTCTAATTTTTACAAATTTATGAGGTATCAGTCTTCCATTTACCACTTTTCCAAAACTCTCATAAGTCTCTTTTCTGTGCCTGCTAAGTTTAGCGGAAAGCCCCGTAGCCTTGGCCAAAACTTTTATATGATAATTGGTAGCGTTTCTCTCAAACAGAGCACTTGCTACTCCGACTTTGCCAAAAAGACCGAAACTGACTTTATATTTTGCATCAATTTCATAAGAAAATAGATTTAAAATAAAAAGAAAGGTTAAAATTACAGCTCTCATGATTTTCACTTTTAAAAAATTCTCCCTATTTTATTTAAATTTTGTTAAAATTCCTTTTATATTAAAAAAAGAATGTGGAAAAAAATGAGAAAAATCGTAATTTTAGGAAAACCAAATGTCGGAAAAAGCTCTCTTTTTAACAGAATAGTAAGAAAAAGAGATGCAATAACCTCCGAAGTTAGCGGCACTACAAGAGATATCAAAGAAGAAATAGCAAAAATAGGAGAAAAAGAAGCCCTGATTGTAGATACCGGAGGTTTGGACGAATCCGATACCCTGTTTAAAAAGGTGAAAGAAAAATCCCTAAAAGCCGCAAAAGAGGCGGATATAATATTATATGTAGTAGATGGCAAAACATTGCCTGACGATGAGGATAAAAAGATATTTTTTGAGCTTCAAAAGCTAAACAAGCCTTTAGCACTTGTGGTAAATAAAATCGATAATGACAAATTAAAAGAGCACTCTTGGGAATTTCTCTCTTTTGGGGCTAAAAACTTCTTTACCATTTCTGTCTCCCATAACAGAGAGGTTGGAAAACTTCTTGATTGGATAGAAAAATTTCTCCCAGAGAGTGAGATTTTAAAAGAGGATACAGAGGAGGATTTAGAGGAGTTTTTGGAATCTTTAAAAGAAGAAAAGGAAGAGGAAAAGGAAGAAAATAACGAGATAAAAGTAGCGATAATAGGAAGAGTAAATGTCGGAAAAAGCTCTCTTTTAAACTCTCTTTTAAAAGAAGAGAGAGCTGTAGTTAGCGAAATAGCGGGAACTACAATAGACCCGGTAAATGATTACATAGTCTATAAAGATAAAATAATTACATTTGTGGATACTGCAGGAATCAGAAGAAAAGGAAAAATTGAGGGAATAGAGAGATATGCCCTAAACAGAACCGAAAAGATGCTAAAAAATGCCGATATTGCGCTTTTGGTTTTGGATGCAAGCGAAGAGTTTAAAGAGCTTGATGAAAAGATAGCGCATCTTATAGAAAAGTATGAATTAGCTTCTATAATAATCTTAAATAAATGGGACAAAGCCTACAGAAGTTACGAAGAGAGCGTAAAAGAGGTGAAAGATAGGTTTAAATTTCTCTCCTACTCTCCGATAATTTCGGTATCGGCTTTGACAAGAAAGAGAGTTGATAAAATAAAAGACAAGATATTGGAAGTTTATGAAAATTATTCAAGAAGAATACCTACATCACAATTAAACGAGCTTATTAAATCAGCTACCTATAAACATCCGATACCAAGCGATAAAACAAAAGAGGTAAAAATATATTTTGCCACCCAGTTTGATATTAAACCCCCAAAAATAGCTCTTATTATGAACAGGCCAAAATCTTTGCATTTTAGTTATAAAAGGTATCTTATAAATCAGTTAAGAGAAAATTTCAATTTTGAGGGAAGCCCAGTAATTTTGATTCCAAAAAAAAGGGGAGAGAAAGCAGAAGAATGAGTAAAAATGTAGTTTTAATAGGATTTATGGGAGTTGGCAAAGGAACTAT
>JALVCR010000224.1 GCA_027009865.1 Campylobacterales bacterium | reverse complement strand
ATTCCTATTCTAAATCTCCAGATTTTATTTGTCGTAGGTGTTATTTTAATTTTTAATTTTGGAAATTTTCTGTGAAGATAACTTTTATCTTTTAAAAGATTTCTTTTCTCTTTCTCGGCTTTCAATATAACGGCAAAATCCGCATACAAAAAAGAGCTAAAAATCAGAAGAAGAGATATAATTTGTAAAATAATTTTTATCATTTTAAAAAGCTCTCCGATATTTTTATTTAATATCGGATAAAACGAGGCGAATTAAAGTATATTTATCCCTTTGAGAGATTTCAGTTTTAAATATCTTTTATAATTTGTTTAATAGTTATATGTAATTCATTTAAATCATCTTTACAAACATTAAAGATTGCTTCTGCATTCATATCAAAGTAGTGATGGGATAAAATATCTCTCATTCCTTTAATAGCTTTCCAATCTATATTGTCATATTGTCTAAGTAATTTTTTATCTGTAAGTTTATCTATTTTTTTTAAACTCTCACCTATAGCAATAAAAAGCATACAGATACTATCTAACTTTTCTTGACCTTGAGGAGTATCCAAAAAATAATCTACACTTTCAACCGGTTTAAATCTCTCTTTAATAGTCACTATTGCAGCTTCAATTTGCTCTAAAATCTCTTTGATTAAAATTTTATTATGCACTAATAGCGTCTTTTTCTATCTGTTTTTTTAAAGAAAGATTCATTCTATCTCGTAATTGCACAATATCTGTTTTTATACCTAAAATCTCTTCCAGTTCTATCCGTATTCGAGAAAGTAAAAAAAGATTAGATTGTTTTAATTTTACATAAATATCAACATCGCTATTTTGTGTTGCTTCATCCCTCGCATAGGAGCCAAAAATACCTATCTCTTCTATACCATATTTTTTTGCATATTTCTCTTTATAAGTTTTAATAATCGATAGAATGTATTTTTTCTTAAGCATCGATTACTCCTTTTTTGTATTATAACACAAACTTTAATCATACGGAATTTAATGCCTAACTTTCTTTCATATAACAATTTGGGTTAATAAAAAAATTTATCAGATTAAACGAAAACTTTACAAAATTAAAACTTTACATATCTATCAGATTACCGCTTTTTGACAATATCACTTTACAAACAATCAATTTTTTACTATAATTGTAAAGTAACTTTTACAAAGAAATTCCAAATGAACTTATTAGAAATTGGAGAGACAATTAAAAAATTAAGAAAAGAGAGAGGTTACTCTCAAGAAGAGCTTGCCAAAATGGCTAATATCAGCCGCCCAACTCTCTCAAAACTTGAAAATGGACTCCTTGCAAAAGTATCCCTTGCAACTTTTTTAAATATTTTAAGGATTTTGGGGCACGATATAGAAATTGTGCCCTTTAATCCTTTTAAAAGAGAGTAAAGTTTCGATTAAAAATAAAATAAAAAGGAATAAATAATATTACCCCTTTTTAGCTTTTCAAATCAAACCTGTCATTCTCCATTACTTTAACCCAAGCTTTGATAAAATCTTTGACAAATTTTTCTTTATTATCATCTTGCGCATAAAATTGGCTTTGCGCTTTTAATTCGGAATTTGCAGCAAATATTAAATCAACTCTGCTTGCACTAAAAACTTCATCACCCGTTTTTCTATTAATTGCTACAAACTTATTTTCATCAATTTTTTGCCATTCATATTCCATATCAAGCAAATTGACAAAAAAGTCATTATTTAAAACACCCCTATTTTGGGTTAAAACTCCCAAATCACTGTTATTAAACACTGCACCAAGAGCTCTTAAACCACCTATTAACACTGTCATTTCCCAAACATTTAAATTTAGCTGGCAAGCTTTATCAATGAGTGCCTCTTCAGGTTTTATTTTGCACTCTTTATTTATATAGTTTCTAAATCCATCCGCAACAGGTTCCAAAAAACTAAAAGAAAAGATATCGGTTTGCTCTTGTGTAGCATCAGTATATCCAGGGTTAAACGGCACCTCTATATCTATTCCCCCTTTTTTCGCCGCATCCTCAATAGCCGCAGCTGCACTTAAAACTATTAAATCTGCCAAAGAGACTTTGCGTTTGCTTTTTGCGTTAAACTTTTCTTTAATATCTTCTAAAGTTTTTAGCGTCTTTTTTAAAGTTTGAGGCTCGTTTGCTTCCCAATTTACCTGCGGATTTAGTCTGATACGAGCACCATTTATTCCGCCTCTTTTATCAGAGTTTCTAAATGTGCTTGCCGCACTCCATGCCAAATAGATAAAATCTCTTAATGGGGTTTGGCTGTTTAAAATCTCTTTTTTA
>JALVCR010000223.1 GCA_027009865.1 Campylobacterales bacterium | reverse complement strand
TAACAAACATCAAAGAGACTATTTGATAAAAATCACTCTTCCTGAATTTATGTGCAAATGCCCAAGAAGCGGCTATCCCGATTTTGCCACGATATATCTTGAGTATATTCCGGATAAATGGGTGGTAGAGCTTAAAGCTTTAAAACTTTATATAAACAGTTTTATGGACAGATATATAAGCCATGAAGACAGCGCAAACGAGATTTTTGAAACTCTTTATGAGAAACTAAAACCAAAAAGAATGAAGCTTACAGCCTCTTTCAATCCAAGAGGAAACGTTCATACGGTAATAGAGATAGACAGCGAAAAAATAGAGATATGATAAATCCCAAACTAATAGAGTTTATCTTTCAATCCTCCTTTATCAAACGCTGGAACGATTATCCAAGAATGGTAGATTTTGTGGAGCTTGACAAGCAGGCTCACAAATTTATAATCGCCTATTTTTTGGGAAAACTTGAAAATAATACAGATATGAAGGCTTTAATTGAAGCTGGAATTTTTGAGTTTTTAAGAAGAATTGTTGTAACCGATATAAGACCGGATGTTTTTAGAACCATTTTGAAAAAAAAGAGAAAAGAGCTTAATGCATGGGTTGTGAAAATTTTGGAAGATATAATAGGCGATATAGAGGAAGGGGAGTTTTTAGATAGGTTTATTAAATATATTGAAGATGAAAGCTTTTGGAAAAGGGAGAGATTTATTTTAAAAGCTGCATCATATCTCTCTACTAAGTGGGAATTTTCTATTATATATCAGACAAGCAGATTCTTATCCGATATCGAAGAGACGAAAAAAGAGATAGAGGATGAGATAGAAGATTATTATGAGCTTTTGGGAGTCAGGAAAGCCGCTTTAGGAAAAAAGCTTTATAAAATAATAGATTTAAGCGGAAGGCTTAGGTTTCAGACAAGATGGGCACAGACTCCAAGAATTCCTCAAACTACTGTTTTGGGGCACATGGGGATAGTTGCCATATTTAGCTATTTTTACTCTCTTAAAATAAACGCCTGCTCAAAAAGGCTTCAAAACAATTTCTATGCCGCTCTTTTTCACGATTTGCCAGAAGCCTTGACAAGGGATATCATATCTCCGGTTAAATATAGCGTAAGCGGGCTTGACGATATTATTATGGAGATAGAGATAAACAGAATAGAAAATAAGATTTTGCCTCTTATTCCCAAAAACATAGAAGATGAATTTAAATATCTTTTAGGACTCTATGAAAACGATACCAAAAAAGATGAGTTTTTAAACAAAATCTATAAAAAAAGCATTAAAGTAGTGGATACTCTATCTACCTATAATGAAGACGAGTATAATGCTATTGACGGTATAGCCTTAAAGCTTTGCGACAGATTTGCGGCATTTTTGGAGTCTGTGGTTTCCATATCTCACGGAGTCAAATCAAATGAGCTTATAAAAGCCAAAGATGAGATTTTAAACAGGCTAAAAGATGAAGGATTAATAAACGGGGTGAATTTCTATGAATATGCCAAAGAAGCTAAAAACTATTTTTTGGGAAACTCCCCTTAAGATGACTGCGGCACATAACCTATCGGAGTGCTCTGCTGTGTTCCCACCCTGAAGCGTTGCTCCGAAAGGCTATTGCACAGGTCTCAAGGGGAGCACTCAAAGAACCTCGATTCTCTGAATGCTTGAGGGGATTATATCAAAATTTTAAAAAAATGGCAAAGGTTTGATTTGGGAATAGGGACTTTATTTAAAAAAAGCGCCATTTTATCTTTTTTCAGGGAGCTTATAGTATATCATCACAGCTCTTTGGAATTTAGAGCTAAACTCCTTGCGGCCATGATAGTTGCCGGAGGAGAGATGAAAGATTGCGAGAGAGATCTTTTAAAAAAGATAACAAAAGAGATTTATCCGGATAATGTGGATAGAGCCGAGATTTTGTATCATACCACAATGGAGTATGTGGATAAAGTGATAGAGGATAACGGTTTGGATTTGGATGAGCTTTTGATAGATATCGACAAAGAGCTAAAAGAGACTCCAAGATTTGTAAAAAAGATAGATTTAGAGAGTCTAAAAAGATTTGTCGGATGCTCTTTGGATGAAGATTCAAAGATTACAAGAATTAGAATACTTGAATTTTTTGAAAATGAAATAAAAGATTACGACAAAAAGGAATGAAAATGGTATTATCTACCCCTTTAAAGAGCAACAGTTTAAAGATTCTTCTTTTAGGAAGCGGAGAGCTTGGCAAAGAGGTTGCCATAGAGGCTGGAAGGCTTGGGATTGAGGTGGTTTCTGTGGATAAGTATCAAAACGCCCCG
>JALVCR010000222.1 GCA_027009865.1 Campylobacterales bacterium | reverse complement strand
TAAAGGTATTGGGATTTGTATATTTTTTGTTATATTTTTCTCTTTTTTACTATTTTGCTCAATGAAATCTGGCAAATGCAGTTTTATACAAAAATAACTCAAAATAACAGCTGCCAAAATTCCCAAAAATATTACAGATTTGCTACTCACTCCTCATACCTTATAACTTTATTATTAATTGTAACATATTTTTTACTTCATTAAAGCTTTACTTAACCACAAAAAGAGCCACAAAGTAAACACAGGTAACACCAATACTTGAAAAATATAAATAATCAAAATATTTACTATATAATTTCCTATATCTTTTAGTTTAGCTTTCAAAGTATCTATTCTTTTTTGAAGATCAAATTTAGTAACCGTATTTGTAATATATGAGAGAATATCTCTTTTTTTCTCAACTTTTACAACTTGGATACTATTTATATCCTTTATGCTTTTTTCAAGTTTATTTATCGAATTTTCATAATCTTTTTTCAAAAAACTATCATAAAAAGTATAATTTAAAAGAGTATAAAACGGAATAAGCAAAGATAAAATCAAAGAGAAAACCGTTACTTTTAAAGCATATTTCAAAAATATTTCTTTAAACCAGATTCCAAAAAGAAATAAAATTAAAGCAACAGGCAAAAGTATCTTTAGAGAAATATACAAATCAACATAGTTTAAAATCTTCAAAACCCCTATAGCCGCTACGCTATAGAGCATAATCAAAGAAAATCTCTCCACCAAATCGTTTAATGGATCTAAAATCTCTCCGGCTGCAAATTCAACTCCAACTCCAGCTGGAGTTAAATCCATATAGCTGTTTTGAACTACGGAAATTACGCCGTTTAACCCTTTTGCCACCGAAAAGGTATAAAGAGCTTTTTGCATAGAGTTGTCTAAATAGTCTGATTTTACATTGGAAAAAATATCTCTTGGAACTAAAAATATAATTATAAGCAAAGTTAAAATAAAAACAGTTAAAAAAGATCTTTTGAAAAACTTTTTCATCTACTTTAAATCACCCCAGCTTTTTGCGATGTTTACCGATGTTTTTAAAGGAATTTTTAAAGGATAAATATCTTCCATTATCTCTTTAGCCCTCTTAGCGTAACTCTTGGCAACATCCTCTCTTACCTCAAAAATCAGCTCGTCATGTATTTGAAGAAGCATCTTGCCATCTTCCTGTGAAAGAGTATAAAATATTTTATTCATAGCAAGCTTTATCAAATCTGCCGCACTCCCTTGAAAAATCGTATTTACTGCTTCTCTTAAAAAACCACTCTTTTGAAATTCATTGGCATGCTCAAAATCAAAATATCTTCTTCTTTTTAAAAGAGTTTCGACATAGCCTCTCTCTACCACCTCTCTTTGAATTTTGGAGATAAAATTTTTTACCGTAGGAAAGGAGGAAAAGTAGCTATCTATATAAGCTTTGGCCTCTTTTTGCGAAACTCCTATCGTTTGGGAAAGCTTTCTTGCTCCCATCCCGTATAAAAGACCAAAATTAATGCTTTTTGCAATATCTCTCTTCTCTTTTGCCCTCTCTTTTCCAAAAATTTTTATAGCAGTCTCCAAGTGAATATCTTTATCCTCCAAAAAAGCTTTTATTAAATTCTCATCTTCGCTAAAATGGGCAAGGAGCCTTAGCTCAATTTGAGAGTAGTCTATCCCGACAAGCAAATAGCCCTCTTTTGCTATAAAACCGTATCTTATTTTTCTTCCTATTTCGGTTTTTACCGGAATATTTTGAAGATTTGGATTTTTACTGCTAAGCCTGCCGGTAGCAGTTCCTGTTTGAATAAAAGATGTATGAATTCTATTGTTTGGATCTTTTTTGGCAAGTTTTAAAAGAGGCTCTATATAGGTGGTTTGAAGTTTGTGCATCTCTCTATAGTCTAAAATTTTGGAAATGATTGGATGTTCATCAATAAGCTTTTGCAAAACTGCCTCATTTGTGCTGTAACCGCTTTTTGTCTTTTTTAAAGGTGTTAGTTTCAAAGTATCAAAAAGAATATAACTAAGCTGTTTGGTAGAGTTTATATTAAACTCCCCTCCCGCTAAATTATAAATCTCTTTAGTTAATTTTTCTAATTTCTCCCTGCTTTCTTTCAAAAGATTTTCAAAAAAATCCACATCAACTTTTATTCCCTCTCTCTCCATGGAAATTATGGTTTTTATAAAAGGAAACTCAACCTCTTTTGCCTCTTTTAATAAGATGGGATCTAAAATAGAGATTAATTTATTGTATATTTTATATGTAATCCAAGCATCTTCGGCAGCATATTTAGTGGCCTCCTCAATCGAAACGGAAGAAAAATCAT
>JALVCR010000221.1 GCA_027009865.1 Campylobacterales bacterium | reverse complement strand
TAGCCTCTTTGTGGGGCTCTTTTAGAAGTTTATAATAGTTGTTTAAATTTTTATCTCTCTTTTCTATCTCTTTATAGATTGCTTCTAAATCTTTGTAAAATTTTTCCTTCATGGTTTCCTTACTACCAAAATTTTAGCTTCCGCTTTTATCTTTTCAAAATACTCTCTTATAGCCTCTTTCTCTTTCTCTTTCATAACTTTTGCAAAGACAGCGTTTTTAACATCTTCAAAAGGGAGGGTTTTTATATCTTTTTTCTTTTTTATATAAAGAGTTACATATCTGTCATTTGCTTTTAGAATCGGAGTGAAGCTTCCCTCTTTTGTATTTGTCAAAATATATAAAACTTTTGGATGAATCTCTCTTGCGTTTAGCTCCTTTTGAACACTTGAAATCTCATCGCTTTTATACATCGGAGCTTTTATAAGTTTTAATAAAGCCTCTTTATTTGGGGAGGAGTATTCGATAATATCTATTGTTTGAGGGATTGAGAACTCTTGGGGGTTGTTTTTATAATATCTTTTCAAATCTTCTTTTGTTGCTTTTCTCATTTTGGAAGATGCTATTTTTTGATAGAGCCTCTCTCTTTTTATTCTGTTTTTAAGCTCTTCTTTATACTCTTCTATGTTGATTCCCCTATCTTTTAGGGCTTCTTTAAATTCATCAAGAGTTAGGCGGTTTTGTTTGGCTATCTTTCTCATCTCCTCTTCAACATCAAAGCTGTCCACTCTTATATCGCTTAATTTTATCTCTCTATCTTCCACTTTTTTTTGAATTAACAGATCTATTGCCTGATTTGTGGAGATATTTAGAGCTTTTTTATATTTTTGAATCTCATAAGTGGTTATCGGCTCATTGTTTACAATAAGAGATATTCCGTCGATAAACTTTTCCGCTGCAAAACTTACGCTTATTAAGGATGAAGCTATCAAAATAATTTTATAAAATTTTGAGTCTATTCTTCCCATTATCTTCCTTTGTTTTTTGAAAAATTGATTAATTATAACACATTTAAAAAAGTTTATGATAAAATCGAACTTGCAACAAAAATAAAAGGTTTTTAATGGTCGTTACGAGGTTTGCTCCAAGTCCTACCGGATATTTGCATATAGGCGGACTTAGAACAGCTCTTTATAACTATTTATGGGCAAGAAAAAATAAAGGAAAATTTCTTTTAAGAATAGAAGATACCGATTTAAAGAGAAATTCCAAAGAAGCAATGGAGGCTATAAAAGAGGCCTTTGACTGGACGGGGCTCTCTTATGATGAAGATGTGATATATCAATCCAAAAGATTTGATATTTATAAAAGCTATATAGAAAAACTTTTAAAAGAGAAAAAAGCATACTATTGCTATATGACAAAAGAGGAGCTTGATAAATTAAGAGAAGAACAGATAAAGAGAAAAGAGCGTCCAAGATATGACGGAAGATATAGAGATTTTGAGGGAGAGCCTCCAAAAGGCGTAAGTCCGGTTGTAAGAATAAAAGTTCCCTTAGGAGAGAGTATAGAATTTGAAGATGGAGTGAAAGGGAAAATCAGCGTAAAAGTTGATGATGTGATGGATGATTTTATTATCCAAAGAAGCGACGGAACTCCCACATACAATTTTGTGGTAGCTATTGATGATGCTCTAATGGGAATAACAGATGTAATCAGAGGAGATGATCATCTATCAAACACTCCAAAACAGATAGTGGTTTATAAAGCTTTGGGTTTTGATATTCCCAAATTCTATCATGTGCCTATGATTTTAAATCCCCAGGGAAAGAAGCTCTCAAAAAGAGACGGAGCTATGGATGTAATGGAGTATAAGAGGATGGGATATCTGCCTGAAGCTTTGCTAAATTTTTTAGTAAGGCTTGGCTGGAGTTATAAAGATCAGGAAATTTTTACTTTAGAAGAGATGCTAAGGCTTTTTGATCCTCACGATATAAATAAATCGGCTTCCGCTTATAATGCGCAAAAGCTCCTTTGGCTAAACGCTCATTATATAAAAAACTCTCCATACGAGAGGCTTATAAAAGAGCTTGAGTTTTTTGGGGTTTTTATCTCAGATCATGACAAAAGAGAGATTTTAATAGATTCCTTGAAAGATAGAAGCAAAACTTTAAAAGAGATGGCCGATGCCGCTAAAAAGATTTTGAACACTCCAAAAGAGTATGATGAGAAAGCCTTAAAAAAATTTATTAAAGAAGAGACGGTAGATATTTTGAAAAAATTTCTTCTTTCTTTAAAAGAAGCCAAAGAGCTTCATCTCCCAGTTGATTGGGAGGAGTTTGTCAAATCCTTTATGCAAAAGGAGGATTTGAAGCTAAAACAGCTTGCGCAGCCTCTTAGAATAGCGCTTGTCGGGGATACCGTAAGCCCTTCTATTTACGACGTTTTAAGCGTAGTCGGAAAAGAGGGGGTTATTTTTAGAATAGAGAAACTTTTAAACCAAATTACAGGAGGAAAATAGATGGCAGAAAAAGATTTCAAACAAGAGTGTTTAGATTATCACAAAGCAAGAGACGAGTTTGATACAAACGGTAAAATAGGAACGCTTGTTACAAAGCCTTGCGATACTGAAAAAGAGCTTGCAATGGCTTACAGTCCGGGAGTTGCATATCCTTGTCTTGAGATAGAGAAAAATATTGACGATGCTTACGAATATACCAATAAGGGAAATTTGGTTGCCGTTATAAGTGATGGAACGGCTGTTTTGGGGCTTGGAGATATAGGACATTTAGCAAGCAAGCCCGTAATGGAGGGTAAAGCGGTTCTTTTTAAGAAGTTTGCAAACGTAGATGCGGTAGATATAGAGATAAATACCAAAGATCCAGAAGAGATTATAGAGACGGTTGCAAGAATCGCTGATAGTTTCGGAGGAATCAATCTTGAAGATATTAAAGCTCCAAAGTGCTTTGAGATAGAGAGAAGATTAAAAGAGATATGTAACGTCCCAGTTTTCCATGACGATCAGCATGGAACGGCGGTTATCACTACTGCTGGATTGATAAATGTTTTGGAAATGAGCGGCAAAAAGCCTGAGAATTTGAAAGTTGTGGTTATTGGAGCGGGAGCAAGCGGAATAGCCTGCGCTACAATGTATAAAGCTTTGGGTGTTAAAAATATCACAATGCTTGACTCAAAGGGAGTTATCCATTCTGGAAGAGATGATTTAAATGAGTATAAAAAGGCTTTTGCTTTTGATACTCCCGATAGAACTTTGGAGGATGCAATAAAGGGAGCCGATATGGTTTTGGGACTTAGCGGCCCTGATTTGATTACTCCCGAAATGGTAAAAAGCATGACGAAAGATAATCCTATTATTTTTGCCTGTGCAAATCCAATTCCTGAGATTATGCCTCCGGTTGCAAAAGAGGCAAGACCAGATATTATCATAGGAACAGGAAGAAGTGATTTCCCAAATCAGGTAAACAATGTTTTGGGATTCCCTCAAATTTTTAGAGGTGCTTTGGATGTTAGAGCAAGCAAAATTACCGAAAATATGAAGATGGCTGCTGCTAAAGCTTTGGCTGCTTTGGCAAAAGAGCCGGTTCCTGATTATGTTAAAAAAGCTCACGGAAGAGGCGATGATATGACTTTTGGACCAGATTATATCATTCCTTCGCCGTTTGATAAGAGAGTATTGCCTTGGGTTGCTACAGCCGTAGCGAAAGCTGCAATCGAGGATGGAGTTGCAAGACTTACAGATTTTGATGAAGAGAAATATTTTAAACATTTAGAGGCGTTAGCCGAGAGAAGATAATTCTCTCCCCCTCTTTGGGGGATTATTTAACTAAAAAAGAGCTTGATAAAATTTCTTTATCTTCAATATAGATTTTTCCTTCAAACAGATCTCCCTTTTTATATCCGCCTACGCCTTTTGGAGTTCCGCTCATTATGATATCCCCATCTTCTAAGCTCATAAAAGATAGAATCTCTTCTAAAATCTCTTTTGGTTTATAAATCATAAGATCATATTTTGCGTATTGTTTTAGCTCTTTGTTGATAAAAAGCTTCATTTGAAGCTTTTTTAAATCCTCTTCTTTAATTTTTATAAATTTTCCAAAAACCGCCGAATAATCAAAAGCTTTTGCCCTCTCCCATGGAAGAGATTTCTCTTTTAGGTAATTTTGAATTTTTGCATCGGTTAAATCAAGGCCAAATCCTACTGCATATATTTTTTTATTTTTTATCAAAAAAGATATCTCCGCTTCATATCTAATCTCATCTTTGAAATAAAAAAGCTTGTTTGATATAGCCGAATTTGGTTTATTAAATAAAACCATATTTTGCGGCATTTCGTTTCCAAGCTCTTTTATGTGTTCTACATAGTTTCTTCCCACGCAGACTACTTTGGAAGGATATATCTTTTCATTTTCAAAAAGAATATAATTCATCAGTATGCCTTTAATCCTACAAAGTATTTAAAGAGAAGCTTAGAGCTCTCCTCGGCTAAATTTTCCATAAATTTATCAAATTTATTTGGCTCTTTCCATACGGGATTTTTAACCCCGCTTTCTCTCTCAAGCTCCTTTTTTGCATCCTCTATCGATCCTATCTTATCTATAAGGCCGACCTCTTTTGCTCTTTTTGCTGTAAATACATGAGCATCTGCAAATTCGTAGCTTTTGTTTACATCAAGGTTTCTTGCTTTTGCCACATCTTCTACAAACATATTGTAAGTATCCTCTATTAATCTCTCAAGCTCCTCTTTTTCATAAGGTTTCCATTTTCTAAAGATTGTTCCTATCTGTTTATATTTTCCTTTGGCAATTACTTGAGGCTCTACTCCTATCTTTTTCATAAGGTCTTCTATATTCATTCCCTCAAACAAAACTCCTATTGAGCCTATAACGGCTCCCGGATTTGCGACTATTTTATCTGCCCAGATGGAGGCGTAGTAACTTCCGCTTGCCATCGTTCCGGCGGCATAGGCAACTACCGGTTTTTTCTCTTTTAGCTTTTTTATAGCCAAGCTTATCTCAACGGATGGAGCAACCGCTCCTCCGGGCGAATTTACCACAAACAGCAC
Source organism: Campylobacterales bacterium (assembly GCA_027009865.1). GTDB lineage: Bacteria > Campylobacterota > Campylobacteria > Campylobacterales > JAADDG01 > JAADDG01. The sequence continues at coordinate 3,936 of JALVCR010000221.1, read as the reverse complement.
TCCTTTTATGGAGTTTTTTTTGGCTTCTTTTAATTTTCTTAAAAACTCGTCGCAGTTTTCAATGGGACCTGTTAGATCTATTTTCATTAAGTTTGGCTCTTTTAAAACCTTCTCATTTGCCGAAAAAAATATTAAAAATATAATGAGTAAAAAGAGCAAGGCTTTAAAATATTTTTGAATGAAATCCAAAAAAGCCGTCAGAGGAGCAAATAGGTTTTTTACAAAATCGGACATGCTTCTTCTCCGTCTATAAATATTTTTTCAACTTCGTTTGTGTGCAAAATGATCTGGTAAGCAATATCTTCCTTTTTAGTGCTGTTTGGCAGTTTTATAGCGATAATATCGGCCTTTTTCCCTTTCTCAATCACTCCGCTATCAAATCCCAAAGCAAATGCTGCCTCTTTTGTAGCGGCTTTTAAAAGCTCTTTTGCAAAAGATGATAAATTTTCCTCTTCATGAATAAATAGAGCCTCTCTAAGTTCGTTCCACATATTTAATGAAATGTTTGAGCTAAGACCGTCTGTGGCTATATTGTATGAAAGTTTAAGCTCTCTTAAAAGTTTTAAATTTAAAGTCTTATTGTTTAAGAGTCTGTTTGATATTGGACAGTGGGTTATAACTCCTCCCAAATCTTTTATCATCTCAAGCTCTTTAGAAGAGGCAAATAGAGCGTGAGTAAAGAGGGCTCTTACTCCTATGAAGGATTTTAAAAACTCTTTTGAAGAGGTTAGAGGTTTTATAACCGGAATATGGGGGAAAAAGGTTTTAAAAAAATCCTTAAAATCTCCGCTTCCTTTATCTATCCACTCTCTCTCAGCTTTGCTTTCCATAAAATGAGTCGATACAATCATGCCTTCTGCTTTTGCCATAGAGAGAGTTTTTTTTATCAAGATAGGATGAGTGGAGTAGGGGGAGTGAACAGAGATTGAGGGGATGAATCTTTTTGAAGCATATTTTTGGCTCTCTTTTACTCTGTTTAAAAAGTCGTTATATAAAATATCCACAACTTCAGGCTGAGAGCCTAAAATCTCATTGAAAAAGACAACTTTTTGGGGAGCCTGAACGCAGGATTTAAGATCGTCTCCCCCGCTGCTTATCTCTCCAAAAATCCCCACGCCGCTTTTTAGCATCTGGTTTATCGCTTTTTTATAGCACTCCTCTTGGCACTCTTCTTTTAGTTTTTCCCTATAGACTATTACGCTTTTTAGCCACTCTATGAAATCTCCATATTTTAGATATGTTCTGTTTGCCGAAAACTCCAAATGAACGTGAGGATTTACCAAAGATGGCATTAAGATAGAATTTTTGCCAAAATAAATCTCTTGGGTGTTTGGATATTTTTTTAAAATCTCCTCTCTTTTTCCTACCTCTATAATTTCTTTGTCAATACATACAGAATAGTTTTCCCAAATATCGAAATTATCGTTGCAGGCTATTACAAAATTGGCGCTTAAAATTTTCAACTTCTCATCCTTACTTAATGTAAATAAAAATTATGCTACAAGTTGATATAATAATACCTTTAAAAATTTATATAAAGGTTAAATTATGAAGGTGATGGTAATTCAAGGTCCTAATATAAATATGCTTGGAATCAGAGAGCAAAATATCTATGGTCCTATGAAAATGGAAGATATACATAAACAAATGGAAGAGTTTGCAAAACAATATAATGTTGAAGTTGAGTTTTTTCAATCAAATCTTGAAGGTGAAATTGTAGATAAGATTCAAGAGTGCTTGGGAGATGCTGATGGAATTATTATAAATGCCGCAGCTTATACTCATACTTCAATAGCCATTAGAGATGCTTTAGCGGCTGTGAGTTTGCCTACAATAGAGGTTCATATAAGCAATATCTACGCAAGAGAGAAATTTAGACACAAAAGTTTGATAGCTCCAGTATGCGCTGGACAGATTACTGGATTTGGGCCTTACAGCTACCATCTTGCAATGATGGGAATGATTCAGATTTTAAACGAAATTCAAGCTATAAGAGCCCAGCAGGCCGCCGCTCAGCAAGCTGCCGCTAAGCAACAGCAACAAGCGTAATTATGAAAAACTATATCTTAAGAGACGAGAACGCCGTTTATTATGAGTGCGGCTTCTCGTGCGATAATGAGATTTTTTTAAAATTTTCCAATGAGGCTTTTTTTATTACAGATCCAAGATATACGCTTGCGGCAAAAGAGAGCGTAAAAGAAGCAGAAGTGGTGGAGGCAGATGATATTTTCAAAGCTGCAAGAGAGATTATTAGAAAAAGCAGGGTAAAAAAGATATTTTATAACCCTAAAGAGTGGGCATTGGAAGATTTTAAAAAGGTTTTTGAAAAGTTATCCGTTTACGCTTATGCAAAAAGCAATTTTTCCCAAAAAAAGAGAATCATAAAAACAAAAGAGGAGATTAGCAAGATAAAAAAAGCAGTAAAGCTTGGGGAGATGGCCTTTTTTGAGTTTGCTCTCTTTTTGCAAAAAGAGGGAGAGAATAGAAGCGAAAAGGAGCTCTTTTTTGAAATGAGCGCTATTTTAAGCCAAAAAGGGGAGAGGGATTTAAGTTTTCCCCCAATTGTTGCAATAGATGAAAATGCCGCAAAACCTCACGCTGAGGCTACTAAAAGGTTATTGAAAAAGGGCGATTTAATATTGGTGGATGCCGGGCTTAAATATGAGAGGTACTGCTCGGATAGAACAAGAACAGCCTATTTTGACGGCTTCATAAATTTTGAAAAAGAGCAGCGTTTTAAAGATAGGAAAATACAAAAAGTTTACGATACCGTATTAAAGGCGCAAGAGAGCGCTATAAAAGCCGTAAAGCCCGGAGTTAAAGCCTATGAGATAGACAAAGCGGCAAGAGAGGTTATAGAAAAAGAGGGCTTTGGAAAATATTTTGTCCACTCCACAGGCCATGGAGTGGGGCTTGATATTCACGAGCTTCCCGTTATATCTTTCAAAGACAAAAATACGGTATTAAAAGAGAATATGGTTTTTACAATTGAGCCCGGCATCTACCTTCCAGGAGAGTTTGGGGTTAGAATAGAGGATATGGTTGTCGTTAATGAAAGTGGATGTGAGGTTTTATGAGAAGAGTTTTAAACGATAGCCTGACTCTCTTTTTTATAAGATTTTATCCTTTTAAAAGAAGAAAAAAAGCTAAAAGGCATATTGTTACTTTGGGAATAGGGGGAAATATAGGAGATGTTAAAAGAAGATTTAAAAAGCTCTTTTTATACCTAAACTCCCATCCCAAAACAAGAGTTTTAAAAACCTCTCCTATTTTGAAAAATCCCCCTTTTGGCTATTTAAATCAGCCCGATTTCTATAATGCCGTTATTATTTTAGAGAGTTCTCTTTCTCCAAGAGAGTTTTTAAAATTTGCTTTGCATACCGAGAAATTTTTTGCAAGAAAGAGAGAGTTTAAAAACTCTCCAAGGACTCTTGATATGGATATTATTTTTTTTGATAAAATAGAGATGAATAAAAAAGATTTAAAAATTCCACATCCAAAATATAAAGAGAGAGATTCTGTTATGATTCCTTTGAAATTTTTAAAGGCTGTTTAGTGAAACTTGTATCATATACCGCACCAACACCGGCCGAGGCGTTAAAAAAAGCTCAAATGGAGCATGGAGAGGACGCTTTGGTTGTCAGCACCAAACAGATAAAGAAGGGAACTCTTGGAAGCGGCGCGCTTTATGAGGTGGTTATCGTATTGGATGATGAAAAAGGCGCCTCTAAAAAGAGAAAAGAGAATGAAGTTAAAGAGGAAAAAGATGATATTTTAGGAGATGAGGTTTTGCTTGATATCTCCAATGCTGCTAAACAGATTTCCAAAATCGCTAAAGTTACAGAAAGTAAAATTCCTACTCAAAAAAGCGATGAAAAAAACTTTATAGATAGAGAAGAAATTTTACGCGTTAAAGAAGAAATTTTAAAACTTTCC
>JALVCR010000220.1 GCA_027009865.1 Campylobacterales bacterium | reverse complement strand
AGACATCTTCAAAGAGTCTATAACATAGGAAAAGAGCAGGCTATTTTGATGATGCCTCTTTTAGAGGGGTTAGACGGCGTAAATAAAATGAGCAAATCGCTTGGAAATTATATCGGAGTTACCGAAAAGCCGGAAGATATGTATGCCAAGCTTTTAAGCATTAGCGATGATTTGATGTGGAAATATTATGAGCTTTTAAGCTCTAAATCTCTAAAAGAGGTAGAGGCATTAAAAGAAGGAGTAAAAAAAGGAGAGATTCATCCAAAAAGCGCAAAAGAGGCTTTAGCGATGGAGATTGTGGAGAGATATCACAATAAAGAGGCTGCTTTAAGGGCAAAAGAGGAGTTTGACAAGGTTCACAAACAAAGAGAGCTTCCAAGCGATATTAAAGAGTTTGAGTTTGAAGGCCCGATTTGGATAGCCAAAGCTTTGGTTGAGAGCTCTTTGGAGCCTTCAACTTCTCAGGCAAGAAGAGATATAAAGCAGGGTGCCGTTAGAGTCGATAAAAAGAAGATAGACAATGAGCAGATGAAATTAGAAAAAGGGGAGTATATTCTTCAAGTAGGCAAAAGAAAATTTGCCAAAGTAAAGGTTAAATAGATATGGAATTAAAACCTCTTAAAATAAGAAAACACACTATTAAATATCCCATTTTTCAAGGAGGAATGGGAGTTGGAATCAGTTGGGACAGGCTTGCTGGAAATGTCAGCAAAGAGGGTGGGCTTGGAATAATAAGCGCTGTTGGAACGGGCTATTATAAAAATAAGGCTTTTGTAGAGAAGGCTATAAACGACAGACCATATGAGACAATAAATTTCTATTCAAAAAAAGCTTTAATGGAAATTTTCAAAAACGCAAGAAAAATTTGCGGCGACGCTCCTTTGGGATGCAATGTCTTATATGCTATAAATGATTATGGAAGAGTGGTAAGGGATGCCTGCGAGGCGGGAGCCGATATAATTGTAACGGGTGCCGGCCTTCCTACCAATATGCCCGAATTTACAAAAGATTTTCCCGATGTAGCTCTCGTTCCTATCGTCTCTTCGGCTAAAGCTTTAAAGATAATTTGCAAAAGATGGACTCAAAGATATAAAAGAATTCCGGATGCTGTAATAGTTGAAGGGCCTCTTAGCGGAGGTCATCAAGGCTTTACTTATGAGCAGTGTTTTATGGAGGAGTATCAGCTTGAAAATCTAATAGCCCCCATAAAAGAGGAGATAAAAAAATGGGGAGATTTTCCGTTAATTGCTGCCGGAGGCATTTGGGATCACGAAGATATAATAAAAATGCTAAAGCTTGGAGCCGACGGCGTTCAGATGGGAACAAGGTTTATTGGAACTTTTGAGTGCGATGCTCACGATAATTTCAAAAAAGTTTTAATGGAAGCTAAAAAAGAGGATATTTTGCTTCTTAAATCTCCTGTTGGATATCCGGCAAGAGGAGTTAAAACAAAGCTTATAGATCTTGTAGAAAAGAGAGAAGGGCCGGCTATTAAGTGCATAAGCAACTGCGTAGCTCCGTGTCAGAGGGGAAAAGAGGCAAAAGAGGTCGGATATTGCATAGCCGATAGATTATCGGATGCGTATGAGGGAAATTTGGAGACGGGATTATATTTTACCGGCTCTAACGGTTATAGGATAAAAGAGCTAATTTCCGTAAAAGAGCTTATGCATAAGTTGGTGTATGGGGAAAATAGTTAGACTTTTTTTTCTCTTTTTGCTTTTGATATCAGCTTTGGTATCTGGCAGTTTAAAAGAGGAGATAGAGGGGAATTTATCAAAAATTCCCTACTCTTCCAAAAAAGAGCTAATAAGAGCCAACAATGCTTTAAAAAATCTATACATAAAAGCGATAATATCCGAAGATGAGTATCTTCAAAAAAAAGCTTTGGAAGGAATTATAAGAAGCTCTAAAATTTTGCATTTCTCTTATGATAGATATCAAAAGGCGTATGAGAAGCTGACAGGCAGAAAGTTTGAAAATATTAAAAAAATTAAAAATAAAGTATCTAATACCCAAGATTTTAAAGTCTCAAAAATTAGAAATATATCTTTTACTCAATATTCACTAACAATTCGATTTGACAGAGCTTTAAAAAGAGATGATTTTAAAATTTACAATCTAAATTCAAAAAAGAGATTTATAAAAGTGGTAGATCTAAAATCAAATCTCTTTTTCACTCCTCCTAAATTGAAATTAAAAGGAGTAGATAGGGTTAAAATAGCTCAAAATAGAAAAAATTTAGTAAGAGTGGTGTTTGATAACAAATCCTCTTTTAAATTAGATTCCAAAATATCGGGTGATAAATTAATTTTAACGCTAAATTCGAATCATAAAAAGATTTCTAATATTCCTAAGATAGTTAAAAAAACAGCCGTTAAACCTAAAAAGACAACGTCAAATGTTTCTATCTTAACAAGGAAATTAAATAGTTATTATAAAAACAAAGTAGTTGTTATCGATCCAGGACATGGAGGAAAGGATTCTGGAGCTATAGGTTATCAGCACAAAGAAGAGAAAAAGGCAGTTTTAGAGATAGCAAAAAAAGTGGCAAAAGAGCTTAAAAAAAGAGGATTTAAAGTATATCTGACAAGGAGCAGAGATGTTTTTATTTCTTTAAGAGAGAGAACAAAATTTGCCAATAAAAAGATGGCTGATATATTTATCTCTATTCACGCGAATGCGGCTCCCGGCAAAAGCAGCTACCTTTCCATGAAGGGGGTTGAGACATACTTTTTATCTCCGGCAAGAAGCAGCAGAGCTAAAAATGTTGCCGCTTTAGAAAATAAAAGCGATATGGTTGCTATGGATTACTTTTCAAAAGAGATATTTTTAAATTTTTATAATAGAGAGAGGATAATAGCTTCTAATAAACTTGCAATAGATGTGCAAGCCGGTATTTTGAAAAATCTAAGAAGAAGATATAAAGTGGTGGATGGGGGAGTTAGAGAAGGGCCATTTTGGGTTTTGGTGGGAGCCCAGATGCCTTCAATTTTAATAGAAGTGGGATATATAACCAATCCTACGGATGCTAAAAGATTATTTAATCCTTTCTTTCAAAATATTCTTGCAAAGGGTATCGCCGACGGCGTAGAGAGCTACTTCCTAAAAAATAGATAATTTTTATTTCAAAATACTCCATATAATTTCAAATAATTTTTTATAAATTTTAATCTTGTTTTATAATTTATTAAAAAAATTAGTGTATAATTTAATAAAACAGCCTTAAAATTTTATTTTCAAATAAAAAAAAGGATTTAGCATGAAAAAAATATTAAAGAATATCTTTAGTTATATAATATTATTTACTTTTATAATCGGAGGTAAAGTTTTTGCAAGTTCTCTTTTTACCGTTTATAGTGATGCAGAAGATGGGACAATAGAGGGGTGGAGAGTGGATGATAACGATCCAAGAGGGGCGTATATTTCCAATATTTATGACAGCCAAAAGGGAAGCAGAGTTATAGCTTTAAAAGGGCATGGTTTTGATAATTCATATATTTTAAAAAGAAAAGATGGAAACTATTGGTATAATACCAATCAATTTATACTGCAGTGGAGTATGAAAACCACCTCTTATGTTAGAATTTTTGTTTATGTTTTAACTTATCAAGGATATAAATATCTATATTATGATTCTACCAAAATTGATTCTTTAGAAAGTAAAGATTATCTTCATCATAGGCTTCCCGAGAATTTATATGACGGCAGATGGCATATATTTACTAGAAATTTAAGGGATGATTTAAAAGATTACGAACCTAATAATGATATTTTGTCTGTTGAATGGTTTGTGGTTAGAGGAGATGCTTATATAGATGATGTAAAGCTTATGAGTGACACTCAATATAGAGTTCCTGAAGAACCTGAAGATGGTTCTTATACTATAATTAATAGAAAAAATGTATTTCTTAAATGGAGAGATAGAGCTTTACAGGAATCAGGTTATTTGGTTTATAGAGACAATAAATTGATAGCAAAGCTTCCTCCAAACAGCACCTCTTTTGTAGATAAGAATACTGATTTTGATAAAAATTATATTTACGAAATTTATGCAATAAATGCCAAAGGTAAATCTAAACCTTTAATAATTCAAGTTCAAGTGCCAAAAAATTTAATTCCAAAAGCTCCAAGCGATTTGAGAGCCTCTCTTGGTTATAGAAGCGTAACTTTAAGATGGAGAGATAATTCCGATAACGAAACTATGTTTGAAATTTACAGAAACGGAGAGTATTTAACGGAAGTTCCTGCAAATACGACAAGTTATAAAGATGAGTGGCTTGAGGCTAATAAAATATATAGATATGAAATTTATGCCCTAAATAGTGACGGACGCTCCTCTCCTGCCGTAATAACTGTAAAAACTAACAAAGAGGTTTATACTCCGACAGCTCCTTCCAATCTAACGGCAGTGGTTCAAGGAGATGAGATAAAGCTTACATGGAAGGATAATTCAAGAATAGAGACTATGTATAAAATTATTAGAAATGGAGAACTTCTTGCCTCTTTGCCAGCAGATGTTACAACTTTTACCGATATTTCAATTCAGCCAAATACCGTATATACTTATGAAGTTATAGCATCAAACAGTGTCGGAGATTCATCCGCGGCCAAAGTTTCCATAAGAACTTCATATTCTGGGGTAAGAGAGAATCAAGTTTATGAAAATGTTTATGAAGACGGGGAAGACGCCACTACAAATAAATGGGTAATTTACGATAGAAGCGGCGGAGCAAATATTGAAAATATTTATGATTTTGGCAGAAAAAACAGGGTTATAAAACTCATAGGAGAAGGGTATAAAGCTGGATTTTGGCTTAAAAAAAGCAACGGTTCTTTATGGAATGACAGAGAGTATCATAAAATAAGCTGGAAGGGAAAATTTGATTCAAGTTTTCTAATCTATGTTTATGTAAAAACAACCAAAGGAGAAGTATATTTGCAATATATTCCCGTAGATAGGGATATCATAATAGGAGGAAAATATAATTTTGCTCTTGGAAGTTTTGCAAAAGATGGACATTGGCACACTTTCGAAAGGGATATAAAAGCGGATTTAAGAAAACTTCCAGATTTTAACGGAGAGTTAATTTCGATAGAAGGATTTTTGGTAAGAGGGCACGGATTTATAGACGATGTAAAGACTTTAAAATAAAGAGGATAAAACCTCTTTATTTTTTATAATGAGCGATTGCCTCCTCAAGCATTTTCGCAGCCGTCTCTTTGTCGGCGAAATCTTTGACTTTCACCCATTTTCCGGGTTCCAAAGTTTTGTATGTTTCAAAAAAGTTTTTGATTTTATTTAAAATAGCTTTTGGAAGATCGTTTACCGATTTTATATCTTCGTATGTAGGGTCTATTTTGGTTGTCGGAACCGCCAAAAGTTTCTCATCCATTCCCGCTTCATCTTCCATTATCAATACGCCAATTAGTCTGCATTTAATAACAGAGCCGGCTTGAAGAGGATAATCTCCTATTACGAGAATGTCAACGGGATCTCCATCTTTTGCCAAAGTATTTGGAACAAATCCATAGTTTGCCGGATAGAACATAGCAGAATAGAGCACTCTATCGACAACTATCGCGCCGCTTTCCTTATCAAGCTCATATTTTACGTTTGAGCCGTATGGGATCTCTATTAAAGCGTTTACCTTTTCCGGGTTCTCTCCGGGAGTGATTTTTGTTATATCCATTACTCTATCTCCTTTAAAATTTTTAGATCTCTTTTTTTCATCTCTTCTTTAAAAAATCTGCACCATTTTTCAACTTTTTCTTTGTCATAATCGGCAATATAGATTTCAGCCGTTTTTTTGTCCCCTTCGATTTTGGGAAGGGATGAAAATTCCAAATCTTTTGGAAGCTGTTTCATTATATCTATTAGATAATTTTCGCTCGTATCGGCTATAAAATTGCAAAAATGTTTCTTTCTATTTTTCGGATAAAATCTATCCAGCGCTTCTATTACCATAGGATGAGCCATTTGAGGAAATCCGGGAGTGAAGAAAAATCTCTCGTCTATAAAAAATCCCGGTACATTGTTTATCGGATTTTTTAGAAGTTTTGAATTTACAGGCAGATTTGCCATTTTTACTCTATGGGGATAGGCGCTCTCTTTAAATTGCTCTAAAATCATATTTAAAGCTTCTTTGTTTGTCTCCATCTCTCCGTTGCGAAAAACTTCAGCCGCAACCTCTCTTGTATAATCGTCAGGAGTCGCGCCTATTCCGCCGAAACTAAACATTACGCTTGTGGGATCTTTTTTTATAAGCTCATAAACATCTCTCATAAAGGAGGGATCATCTTTTATGACAAAATTTGCCTTTTGCTCCCATCCTCTTTTTCTAAGCTCTCTGTTTACGAATTTAAAATGGCTATCCTCTCTTCTTCCATTTAGAAGCTCGGTTCCTATGATAACCGTATAAAATGAAGGATTTTTTATCATATTTTGCTTTTTATGAAATTTTCCATATCTTCTACGATCTCTTCGATCGTTCTCTCACCGTTTATCTTCTTTAAAAGCCCTTTTTTTGAATAAAACTCCTCTATATCTTTTAGAGGCTCCATAAATACTTTCATTCTGTTGTTAAAAACCTCTATATTATCGTCTGCTCCTCTGTTTCTTCCAAGAACTCTATCTCTTGCCACCTCTTCGCTTACTTCCACCTCTATAACAGATTTTAACTCTATATTTTTCTCTTTTTGCAAAAGCTCATCTAAAGCTTTCATCTGCTCTACGCTTCTTGGAAAGCCGTCTATTAAAATAACCTCTTTGTCGCTGTTTTTAATGGCGTTTGCTATCGTATTGATTACGATATCCAAAGGAACAAGCTCCCCTTTTGAGATAATGGAATCTATCTTTTTTCCAAGCTCGCTTTTGCTTGCAACTTCCGCTCTTAAAAGATCTCCTGTGGAGTAGTGGGCGATTAGGTCTGGATTATGCTCGGCTATGATTTGGGCATCCGTTGTTTTTCCGCTTCCCGGAGCCCCTATGATTAAGAAAAGTTTTTTCATCTTCTATCCTTTTTTGATTTCTCTGACTCTTAAATGAAGCTCTTTTAACTGCTCTCTTGAAACTTCGCTTGGAGCCTGAGTTAAAAGACATTGCGCTCTTTGAGTTTTTGGAAAAGCTATCACATCTCTTATGCTGTCAGTCTTTGCAAGAAGCATAATTAATCTATCAAGCCCGAAAGCAAGCCCTCCGTGCGGCGGAGCTCCAAATTTTAAAGCTTCAAGCAAAAATCCAAACTTCTCTTTGGCTTCCTCTTTTGAAATTCCAAGAAGTTTGAAAACCTCCTCTTGAATCTGCTCTTTATGAATTCTTATGCTTCCTCCGCCAATTTCTACTCCGTTTACAACCAAATCGTAAGCTATTGACTCTATCTCCTCAATATCTCCCGCTTTTACGTCTTTTGGCATGGTAAATGGGTGGTGGAGAGCTTTAACTTTCCCATCTTCTACTTCAAACATCGGAAAATCGACTATCCAGACAAATTCAAATCTATCTTCGTCTATTAGATTCATTCTTTTTGCAATCTCAATTCTTAGTCTTCCCATATAATCTAAAACAAGCTTCTTCTCTCCGGCTCCAAAAAATACTATATCGCCCTTTTGAATGTCGCATCTTTTAATAAGCTCTTTAACCGAATCTTCGCTCATAAATTTTAAAAGAGGCCCCTTTAGCCCTTCCTCTTTCATTTGGAAATATCCAAGCCCGGAAGCTCCAAATTTCCTAACAAAACTCTCAAGCTCTTTTATCATCTTTCTTGAGAAAAACTCATCTCCCTTTGGAACTTTTAAGGCTTTGATTCTGTTTAGATATTTGTTTTTAGCAATTGTTGAAAATATTTCGTTTGTGGAGTCTTCAAAAAGATCGGAAACCTCAACCATTTTTAAATCATATCTAAGATCTGGGCGGTCTGTGCCGTAAAGCTCCATAGCCTCTTTGTATTTCATTCTTCTAAAGGGTGGATTGATATCGTATCCGGCAGCCTTGAAAGCCTCTTTTACAACCTCTTCGGAAACTTTCATCACCTCTTCATCGCTGCAAAAGCTCATCTCCAAATCTATCTGGGTAAATTCAGGCTGTCTGTCAGCTCTTAAATCTTCGTCTCTAAAACATTTTGCTATTTGAAAATATCTGTCAAATCCTGCTACCATCAAAAGCTGTTTAAAAAGCTGCGGAGATTGTGGAAGAGCGTAAAACTCTCCGGGATAGATTCTGCTTGGAACCAGATAGTCTCTTGCTCCTTCGGGAGTCGATTTTGTCAAAACCGGAGTTTCCACCTCCAAAAATCCAAGCTTATCCAAAATATTTCTAACCGCTACCGTTACTTTGCTTCTTAGAGCAAAAATATCGTATAGCTTCTTTTTTCTTAGATCTATATATCTGTATTTTAATCTAAGCTCTTCATTTACGTTTTCATCATGAATGATAAAAGGCAAAGGAGCGCTGTGGTTTTCTATAACTAACTCATCAACGACTACTTCGATTTTGCCAGTTTTTAGTTTGGGATTTTCCAATCCCTCGCCTCTTGCCCTGACTTTACCTTTGGCTATCAAAACATATTCGTCTCTTACTTGAGTAGCTATTTTGTGGGCTTTTTCGCTATCGGCAGGATCACAGACAAGCTGAATTAACCCCGTTTTGTCTCTAAGGTCTATAAAAATGACTCCGCCGTGGTCTCTGTAGCTGTTAGCCCATCCGCAAAGTTTTACCTCTTTGCCTATATCGTTTTCGTTTAGCTCTGCACAATAGTGAGTTCTCACATTCACTTCCTATTTTAAATATTTTTATTACTTCCTCTTAAAAAAGCCCGATTATATCAAAAAAATACTTTTTGATTTATGAAAAAGAGACAACTTGAGGGATTAATTTTCATAGCTTTGCGATATGGTTTTTTGAAAAATTTAAAATTTTTACTTTGTGAAGGAGTATTTAGTAGAAAAGATGAAAGAATATAAATCCCCTTTGTGAAGCAAAACTTCACTCTC
>JALVCR010000219.1 GCA_027009865.1 Campylobacterales bacterium | reverse complement strand
ATATCTATTTTCTTTATTTTTAAAAAAAAAAAATATTGACGATTATAAAAAAAAACAATAAGGAGAGTAAATGGATTTTATAAAGAATTTCACCATAAAAAAGATTGTAAATATAAGCGGTACATTACTTGTAATAGCAATCTCGTTGTCACTTCTTGCTACTATAAATAGCATTAAAATATTAGAAGATAACTTGCAAAAACAAAAAGAAAATATATTAAAATCAATGTTTTTATTTTCTGATTTAGAAAAAGATATTATCCAAATTCAACAATGGCTAACAGACATATCTGCCACAAAAGCTAAACCGGGATTTGACGATGGATTCAAAGAGGCTAAAAAACATTATCAAAAAGCTCAAAAAATATTAGACAAACTTATTGTAATACATAAAAATAAAAAAAATATGTTAAATAGACTCAAACCTCTTAAAAAGGACTTAAAAGATTATTATGAAATTGGTAAAAAAATGGCAAATGCATATATCTATAAAGGTACAGATGAGGGCAATAAAGTAATGGAAATTTTAGATCCTTACGCTGCAAAACTTTCAGAAGAAGTGCATAGATTAGTATTAGAACATAAAAAAGAGATGAACAAATCCGAAGAATTAATAGCTAATAAAATATTGTTTTTAGAAAAACTATCATATGCTTTTAATATAGCTATACTGCTAATAATATTGTCTGTATTTTTTATAATTAAATCTTCTATAAAACCTATTGATGATATTGTTAAAGCAATTGAAGAAATAAAAGATTTAAATTTAAATATTAAATTACATATACAAGGCAAAAATGAAATTTCACAAATTACAATAGCGCTTAACAATACACTTGAGAAATTAAGAAGTTTTATTAGAGAAACTGCAACAATTTCTAATGAAAACTCTTCTATTGCAGAAAAACTATCTAACAACTCTTTAAATATTGCCAAAAATATGGAAAACTCTATAAAAGACGTAAAAGAAGTAACAAAAGAGAGCAAAGAGATTTTAGATGAACTAAAAGAATCTGTTGATGTTTTAGAAGAAACAAAATATGAGATTATTCAAGCAAATAAAAATCTTCAATCTGCAAAAGAAAAAATCAATGAATTTAGTCAAATAGTTCAAAAAACAGCAAATGAAGAATCAAACTTATCCCAAAAAATGCAAACATTATCAAACGAAGCGAGTGAAGTTAAAACTATACTTGATGTAATCGCCGACATTGCAGACCAAACAAATTTACTCGCACTAAATGCGGCAATAGAAGCAGCACGGGCTGGAGAACATGGAAGGGGATTTGCCGTAGTTGCGGACGAAGTTAGAAAACTTGCTGAAAAAACACAAAAAAGTTTAATAGAGATTAATTCAACAATCAATGTAGTAGTTCAATCAATCATTGATGCTTCAGAAAAAATGAATCAAAATACACAAAAAATTAATGATTTAGTAAAAACTACAGAAGAAGTTGAAAAAAATATTGACTTTAGTGCAAAAGTTGTCAATAAAGCAAAAAATATCAATGAAAGTTCTGTAAAAGAGTTTGAAAAAGTAGAAAAAAGTCTAAATAATATTGTAAAAAAAATCGAAAACGTTAATAAAACAGCCAATAAAAATTCAAAAAGCACAGAAGAGATTGCTTATATTTCGAAACATATAAACACCTCTTCAGAAGAATTAAATAAAAAAATAGAAAAATTTAAACTATAGCTTAATATAAGTTTTTTACTATCTATATGTATTTAACAATCTTCTTTACAATTAAGAGGAGTTAGGAGGTTAAGGCTATTTCTAAAACCTCTTCAACTCTGCTAACTCCTATAATCTCCATAGATTTTTTAACTTCATCTGGTATATCATCCAGATCTTTTTCATAATTTTTCTTAGGTATAATGGCAGTTTTTATTTTGGCTTTGTAAGCTGCTATTAATTTCTCTTTAAGTCCTCCTATTGGAAGAACCTTTCCAGTTAGTGTAAGCTCTCCTGTCATTGCTACATCCGCTCTTACTTTAGAGCCTGAGAGTATGGATGCTATTGCGGTAGCCATTGTTATACCGGCACTTGGCCCATCTTTTGGGATAGCGCCCTCTGGAACATGTATATGAAGATCATATCTTCTGTAAACTTCGCTTGGATCAACCTCTTTTTTCTCCTCTCTCTCCTCTGCGCTTTTTGGAATCTCTTTTTGAGGAATCTCTATTTTTTTGTTATCTATCAAAACTTTTACCACACTATAAGCGATTTTCGCAGACTCCTTCATAACTTCGCCCAAGCTTCCGGTAAGCTGCATAAAACCTTTGCCTTTTATTTTGATAGCCTCGACTTTCAACACATCTCCGCCAACAGGCGTCCAAGCAAGACCGTTTACAACTCCAACTTGATCGGTCTTTTCTCTCTCCTCTATCGAGAAAACCTCTTTATCAAGATATTTTGAGAGATTTTTTAGATTAATTGTAACTTTCTCTATCTCTCCCTCACCTAAGAGTATCTCTTTTGCAACTTTTCTAAATATATTTGCAAGCTGTCTTCTTAAATTTCTAACTCCAGCCTCTCTTGTATAGTTTGAAATAATCTTCTCTAAAGCCCCCTTTGTTATGGTAACTTCAGAAGCTTTTAGAGCATGTTTTTTAAGCTCTTGTGGAATTAGATATTTTCTTGCTATCATATACTTCTCTTGAGGGGTATATGAGCTTAAAAATATAAACTCCATCCTGTCTCTTAGCGGAGCTGGAATATAAGAGATCGTATTGGCTGTTGCAATAAAAATTACTTTGCTTAAATCGATATTGAAATTTAGGTAATAATCCCTAAATTTATCATTTTGCTCCGGATCCAAAATCTCAAGTAAAACAGCCGTAGGATCGCCTCTGTAACTTCTGCTAACTTTATCTATCTCATCCAAAACTATAACCGGATCCATCTCTTTTGCTTCTATCAAACCTTGAACGATTCTGCCCGGCATCGCTCCTATATAGGTTCTTCTATGGCCTCTTAACTCATTTACATCTTCCAATCCGCCCAAAGCGATTCTAACAAGTTTTCTTTTTAAAGCTGTGGCTATCGAGTTTGCAAGAGATGTTTTACCAACTCCCGGAGGTCCTGCAAAACATAAAATAACTCCCTTTCCTTCAGCCTCTTTATAGCCTCTTTTGCTCAAAAGCTCTTTTACGGCAAAATACTCAACTATTCTCTCTTTTGGTTTTTTTAATCCGTAATGATCTTTATCAAGCTGCTTTTTAACCTCGTTTATATCAAGCTTCTCTTTTGAATACTCTCCAAAAGGAATCTCTAAAACCCAATCAAGATAGCCTTGAATCACATTCGCATCTGCAGAGTCGGGATGCATTCTTGAGAGTCTGTTTATCTGCTTTTTTATCTCCTTATAAGCATCCTCGCTCATATAGGGCTTTTTCTCTTCAAGCTTTTTAAAATACTCCTCTATCTCCTCTTCTCTTTGAGTATCGACTCCAAGCTCATGCTGAATCTCTTTTAGCTGCTCTTTTAGAAAATACTCTTTATTAATCTTTTCTATTTTGGAATGGACTTTCGATTTTATCTCTTTTTGAAGCTTGCTTGCCTCGATCTCTTCGCTTATAAAATCTATAAGCATCAAAAGACGCTCTTCAAGATCGGTTTGAATAAAGAGTTTATAGGCCGCATCTTTTTTAAGCCTCATAGTGCTTGCAATTAAATCGACTATCCTGTTTGGATCTACGTTATCTTCTATTGTCTTTAAAAGATCGGGCGGGAAAATAGAACTTAAAGAGGCTAATGTTCTAACTCTCTCTTGCAAAATAGCCAAAATAGCGTCTATTTTTAGCTGATTATACTCTTTTATCTCTATTAAATCGACAAAAGCCTCTAAAGGATTGTCATTTAATTTTTTAATTATTTTAGCTTTTGCCATTCCTTGAAAAAGTATTTTTATCCTGCCATCTGGCAAGGATACTTTTCTCATAATAGAGCCCACAACTCCGACATCATAAATATCCTCAAACTCCCTTCCCCCTTCATGGCCTGGTTTTGAAGGAGTAATCATCAAAAGAGAATTTTTCTCTATCGCCTCCAAAACAGCTCTTGTATTTTTCTCATCTGAGATAAAAATAGGGGATATCATAAAGGGATATAAAAATATATCATCTTCCACTACTATTGGAAGTTCCATAGGAAATGAACCATAATCACTTAACTTCAAATACTGCTCCTTTTTCTTTTATAACTATTTAGGTTGTTTTCTAAAACTGTTTAAGTTTTGTTTTATTTATAGCAAATTTTATCTTTTTTGTCAACTAATATTAAGAAGATAGACTAAACTTTCCTAAATTAATCAAATAAAGAATTAAACCAGCTCTCTTTTGTCTCTATCTTTATATCTCTAAGCCATGAATTTTTTATCTTGTCTTCATAAATTTTTGCAGCCTTCTCTTTTCCAAGCCTTCTATATAGAGATATTATTTTCTTATCAAGCTGATATTTTGAGAGATAGAGTCTTGTAAGCATAGTTTGAACTAATGGATTATAGATGGAATTGGGATATCTATCTATATACTCTTTTGCCAAATCTATAGTCTCTTTTAGAAGCTTTTGATCTCTGTCTGGATATCTAAAAGCGTTATATTTGGCCTTTATCTTTAAATATTTGGCATAGGTTATATTTTTGGAGGTTCCAAATCTCTTTATAAACTCATCTGCGTAAAATTCTGCTAAAAGATACTCCTCCTCTTCCAAATGAGACTCTATTAAAATCAAAAGAGCCTCTTTTATAAGAGGAGAGTTTATATGCTCGCTTGATAGAGATGTATAATAATCGTCAGCTTTTTCCAAATTTCCTCTCTTTAGCTCTTTTATCATACTCTTATACCAGTAAATTGCCGTTTTGTTATATACCTCACTCTCTTTTTTTGAAGCGCAGCCTGCAAAAAAAATAAATAAAACTCCCAAAAATGCTACTTTTAAAAATCGCATAAGCAATCCTTTAGCTATAAATTATCGTTATTTTATCCAATTTTACTTAAAAGCGCTTTTTGATAAAATAGGTAGAGAAATTTGCCCACTTAAATATAATTTCTGAATATGAAAAGCCGGCGTTTTTAAACATTTCCATATTCTCTTTGTCGCTGTATGGAACAAGAACGTTTTCTAACGCCTCTCTTTTTTGGCTTATTTCAAAATCGCTGTAGCCTTTTTTCTTTTTAAAAGAGTAATACTCCTCTATCAAATGAAGATTTAGAGTTTTATCTTCGCTTATTACTTTTTCGGATACTATAAAGATTCCATCTTCCTTTAAGGAGTTGTAAATTTTTCTAACAAGCTTCTCTCTTTTTAGGGGGCGGATAAATTGAAGAGTATAATTTGAGATAATAACATTTGAAAGCGGGATTTGCTCTTTTAAAATATCTCCCATTATAAACTCTATTTTAGCTCCGTAGGCTTTAGCTTTGTTTTTAGCTCTCTTTATCATAGCGGGGGAGTTGTCTATTCCTATTAATTTGACACTTTTACCGCTCTTTTTATAAATTTCAAGAAGAGTCTGAGCAGTCGAGCAGCCAAGATCGGATATAACAAAATCAGAGGAGTTATTAGAGGAGATATTTTTAACTATTAAATTTGAAATTAAATCTATAACCTCTTTATAAAAAGGAACGGAGCGCTCAAGCATATCGTCAAATACGCTTGCTACACTCTCGTCAAACTCAAACTGCTTTTTTATAGGCTTTTTGAAAATTTCGTCTTTCATTTAAAACTTATTCTTAAACTCCTCGATAAGCTCGTTTCTATCCTTCTTTGTCAAATCTTTCTTTAAACTTCTAAAAATCTTGTTTTGAACATCTTTATCCAGTTTTGAATATACTCTATCAAAAATTGGCTCAGCAATTGCTAAAAAGACTTTTGGGGGATTTGTTTCTTTTACAACTTTATTTATATCATCCGCTATAGCTCTTATTACATCCTCTTCAAGTTTAGCTTCAAGATTGTGAGGCTCACCGTGGGATCTCATAGAGTTTGCATCCCCTTTAAACTGTCCCGGCTCATCAGTTGTAATATCTTGAAGTCTCATATGAGCTTCTACATAATCAAAAGCATTTATTACATCAAGTTTCACATTTTGAGGTTTTAGTCCCGCTTCCGCTTCCAAATCTCTTGGATTTGCCTTATAAATCTTCATTTCGCCTAAAGAGGCGGTAATTACTAAATCGTTAACTTTCATATTTGCTCCTTTTTAAAATTATTTTTCAAGTCTTAACAAAACGGATCTCTTATGAGCTTCCAGTCCTTCAATATCCGCCAAAATAGCGCACTCTCTTCCAAGCTCTTCTATCCCCTCTTTGCTCATTGAGATAATTGAGGATTTTTTTAGGAAATTTTCAACGCTTAAAGGAGAGTAAAATTTGGCAGTAGAGCCGGTAGGCAAAGTATGGTTTGGCCCCGCTATATAATCTCCTATAGGCTCAGGGGTGTATCTGCCCATAAAAATTGCTCCGGCATGCTTTATTTTTGGCAAAATATCAAAAGGATTTTCAACCATAAGCTCCAAATGCTCCGGAGCTATCTGATTCATAAGAAAAACCGCTTCATCTAAATCTTTTGCTACTATTATGGCTCCTCTATCTCTTATAGACTTAAAAGCTATATCGTATCTATTCAAAGTTTTTAAATAAGAATAGATTTCATCCTTTGTCTCCAAAGCCTTTTGATGGGAAGTTGTTATCATAATCGAACTTGCCATCTCGTCATGTTCAGCCTGAGATAGAAGATCCATCGCCAAAAACTTAGAATCGGCTTTATCATCTGCGATAATTCCTATTTCGCTTGGACCCGCTATCATATCGATATTTACATCCCCGTAAACAAGCTTTTTAGCGGTAGCTACAAAGATATTGCCAGGCCCTGTTATAACATCCACTCTCTCTATCGTCTCAGTAGAATATGCCATCGCCGCTATGGCACTTGCTCCCCCCACTTTGTAAGCCTTTTTTATTTTGCAAAGATGCATGGCGGCTAAAAGAAGCGAATTTATCTCATTATCCGGAGTTGGAGTGCAGACTATTATCTCCTCTACCCCCGCTACTATTGCCGGAATGGCATTCATCAAAAGAGAGCTTGGATAAGCGGCTTTCCCTCCCGGAATATAAAGCCCTGCTCTATCTACCGGAGTTACTTTTTGTCCTAAAACTATGCCGTTTCTTTCAAAATCAAGCCAGGATTTTGGAAGCTGCTTTTGATGGTAGGAGTATATTCTCTCGTAAGCTGTATGAAGGGCTCTTTTTACATTTTCATCTAAATTATCGTAAGATTTTTTCATTAAAGATGGATCTATTAAAAGATCTTCATCGCTTTTTGGGCTCCATCTGTCAAATCTCTCTATATGCTCTCTTAAAGCTCTATTTTTTCTCTCTTTGATATCTTTTATAATATCTTTAACTATCTTCTCAACGCTATCCATATCGACTTTGCCTCTTTGAAGCAAAGTCTCAAACTTCTTGTCAAATGAGCTATCGTCAGTTTGCAATATCAGCATAACTTTTCCTTAAATTTTCTCTCATACCTTCTAAGCATCGACTCGTTTCCTATCAAACCGCCCTGATGGATATAAAGAATTTCTCTATTTTCAAACTCCTTTAAATGCCCTAAAAGAGTAAGCCACCCCTTAGGATCATATAAAAGATCAAATTCTATACCCGTTTTCTCTTTTAACTCTCTCCAAACAGCGTAAAATTCAGCGTAGAGTTTACCAAAATGATATTTTTTGTCAAGCTTTAAAATTTTTGGGAAAAAGTTTTTATCTTCAAGCTCTCCAAACTGCTTTTTTAAATACTCCTCATCCCCAACGCAAGCGCAGGTGTAAACTCTAAATGGCAAAAACTTTTGAAGATAAAGAGCGGTAGTTCCCGTTCCAGAAGGCAAAAATACCGCCAAATTCTTAAATCCTCTCTCTTTTGCAAAAGATAAAATCTCTTTTGCCAAAATCTCTATCCCAAAAGAGGCCTCCTTTAAAGCCCCTCCCTCTTTTATAAAAAGCGTATCCTCCCTTTTTGCAAGCTCTCTCATAAAATCAAATCTGCTTTCAAAAATATTCATACCGTTTTCTAAAGCTTTTTTATAATTTCCGTGAGGATTATTTTTCAAAAATGAGGATATATGATTTGTAAAATAGTAAAATTTCCAATTTTTAATTTTTGCCAAAACCGAAAGAGAATACATAGCGTTTGATTGGGAAGAGCCGAAAGATACAAGATTTTTAATCCCTGAAAAATCGTTTTTTAGAAAATAGTAAAACTTCCTTGCTTTATTTCCGGAAAAATCTCTATCTAAAAGATCGTCTCTCTTAACAAAGAAGCGTCTATCTCTAAAAACTATTTCACTAATAGGGGAATTTAGCATAAGAGGGAGAGAGCCCTCTTAATATCTGTTTATACAGTTTAGATCCGAAAAAGCCTGCTTTACTCTCTCTTTCATAGAGATTTCGCCCTCTCTTAACCACTTTCTTGGATCATAATATTTTTTATTTGGCTTATCTTCTCCCTCAGGATTTCCTATTTGAGATTGAAGATAATCGTGATACTTTTTCTCATACTCTCTAACACCGCTCCAAAAAGCCCACTGAGTATCGGTATCTATATTCATCTTAACAACGCCATAACTAATAGCCTCTCTTATCTCTTCCAAAGAAGAACCGCTTCCTCCGTGAAAAACGAAACTGACAGGTTTATCTTCCGTAAGAGAGAACTTCTTTTTAATATACTCTTGGGAATTTTTTAAAATCACAGGCTCAAGTTTTACATTTCCCGGTTTATAAACCCCGTGAACATTTCCAAAAGATGCGGCGATTGTAAATTTATCGCTTATTTTGCTAAGCCTTTCATAAGCGTATGCCACCTCGTCTGGCTGAGTGTAGAGTTTTGAGCTCTCTATTCCGGTATTATCGACTCCATCCTCTTCTCCGCCGGTAACTCCAAGCTCTATCTCCAAGGTCATACCGATTTTGCTCATTCTTTTTAAATATTCTTCGCAAGTTTTTATATTCTCCTCCAAAGGCTCTTCAGATAAATCTATCATATGAGAGCTAAAGAGAGGCTTT
>JALVCR010000218.1 GCA_027009865.1 Campylobacterales bacterium | reverse complement strand
TAAAGTTTTCTAAACGTGAAAGCTGCTTTTTTATGGGTGTCGGAGATTATATCGTTCATTACTCTTGAAGCGCTTTTTAAAATATTTATCGGAGGATATATTCCATAATCGGTTAAAGCTCTGTCCAATACGATATGTCCGTCTAAAATGCTTCTTGCCTGATCGGCAATCGGATCGCTTAGATCGTCTCCCTCCACAAGCACTGTAAAAAATGCTGTAATCGATCCTTTTCCCTCCTCTTTTCCGGCTCTCTCCATAAGCTGGGCTAAAATTGTAAGAGCAGAGGGGGGATAGCCTTTTGATGTCGGAGGCTCTCCTAATGCCAAACCTATCTCTCTTTGAGCCATGGCAAATCTTGTTACCGAATCCATCATCAAAAGCACATCCTCCCCTTTGTCTTTAAAGTATTCTGCTATTGTCATTGCGGAGAATGCTCCATACTTTTTCATCAAAGGAGAGTCGTCGCTTGTAGCCGCCACTATTATTGTATTTTTTAAATCACCTTTTAAGTTTTTGTAGATAAATTCCGGAATCTCTCTTCCTCTCTCTCCTATTAGAGCTATTACTTTTACTTTGCTTTTGCTTCCTCTAACAAGCATTCCCATAAGTGTAGATTTTCCAACTCCGCTTCCGGCAAATATCCCAACTTTTTGCCCTTTTCCGGTTGTAAGAAGAGCGTCTATCGATTTGACTCCAACCTCGAAGACTTCATTAATAAGTCCTCTTTTCATCGGATCTATTGGATCTTTTATAAGAGAGGCTCTCTTTTTTGTTTTTATCTCTCCCAAAGAGTCTTTTGGATTTCCGAAAGGATCTATAACTCTTCCCAAAAGCTCCTCGCCGACTGGAATCTGAAGTCCCTCATTGTTTAAATATACTCTATCTTGTGTCTTTATTCCCTCCACAAATCCAAAAGGGGAGACAAAACATGAATCTTGTGAGACTTTCGTTACCATTGCAAGCTCTTCTCTATCTTTTGAGACAATTTTTACCACATCCCCCACGCTTGCTTTAAGCCCTTCAACCTCAATCATGAAGCTTCTTATCTCTTTTACTCTTCCAAAAAGAGGGGATAGAGAGGAGTTTTTCAGTTTTAAAATATCTATCATTAAAATCTTACAAACTGATGGGAATTTATTATATTGAAAAATTCATTTCTTGTTTTCTCTTCTAAAAACATTCCCCTAAGAGCCGAAGTTGTTGTTGTGGAGTTTACCTTCTCAACTCCTCTCATCTCCATACACATATGTCTTGCCTGAATTACCACTCCAACTCCTTTTGGCTTTATAACCTCCGCTAAAGCGTCGGCTATTTGCTCTGTCATCTGCTCTTGAATTTGCAGTCTTCTTGCAAACACATCAACCATTCTTGGGATTTTTGAGAGTCCCACCACTTTTCCGTCTGGAATATATGCCACATGTGCTCTTCCGATAATTGGAAGCAGATGATGTTCGCACATTGAGTAAAATTCTATATCTCTTACTATGACCATTTCATCGTTTGTGCTTTCAAAAAGAGCTTCGTTTAATACCTCTTTTGGATCTTTTTTATATCCCTGCGTTAGAAATTCAAAAGCTTTATAGACTCTATTTGGAGTTTTTATAAGACCTTCTCTATTTACATCTTCTCCGATAATTTCAAGCATCTCTCTTACCGCTTTTTCAAATCTCTTTTCTTTATCCATAGCTTCATTCTCCATAAAATTTTGGAGGTAAAATAACACTTTTTTGCTTATTAATCACTTTAAGTAAAAATAGCTTCTTTTGTTTTGCTTTATTTTGTAATTTTAACGAAAGATAAGATTCAGTCAAAAAAATTTTATATATTAAACTTATTTTAAAGCTTCTTATTATAATATTTAGTTTTAATTTATTGCAAATAGTAATATTTCTAATTAAGGAAATGAAAAGGTTTAAAAATGGCTAGATTTCTGGTTTTGCTGCTCTATCCGTTTTTGCTTTTTTCAAGCTCTTTTATGTTTTTAAAATATGATAAATTAATCTCCTCTTCAAACGGAGATAAAATAGGAAATACGTTTGGATACGATCTAAAAAGATTAAATCCAGATTTCTTTGGAGCTATAAAAATAGATAAACTTTTAAAAAGCAAAAGCAATATTGTAGTAAATGCTGCAAATAAACTCTCTTGGCCGGGGGGAGCCGATAGAAGCAGCTCTTTTTATACTTCGGGATATTGGAGCGATAACAAAAAAAACAACAGGGTTTTGCTCTATTCAAGCGAAGTTGCTTTAAATGAGGGCACGACTTTGAGATTTTCAATCTCTTGCGGATATATCAAAAGAGAAGATAGCGCATCTTTAGCCCTATACGCTTATGACAACAATGTAAACAGATGGATAAAGGTAGCTTATCTTATAGATTTTTACAGCTCTTATGTAGGCTCAAACCGCGGATATACGATGGTTAAGTTTCATATAAATTCAAATGCCGAGATTCATGGAAATCATAGATTTACTCTAATAGATGGAAGCGTTGAGAGCGATAACGATTCTGACGGCCATATTCCGGCAAATACTCTTTTGGCTTTTGGAAACGGTGTCGACTCGAACGGAAATATAATAAATTTCAAGCTTCTTCCAAAAATATTTCCCAAAAATTGCGATTGTCTTTGCGAGAGCAAGATAAACTTAGATGAAGTTATGGGGGGAGTTAATGACTATTTAAAAGCCCCTTTAAGGGGAGTTAGGGAAGTTTCATTATTAGAGTTTGTTGACGGATGGGATGCTAAGGTTGTTCATTTTACCAAAAACAAAAGATACTACTCTCCCGCTTCATCTTTTATAGATGTTAGAGAGACTTTTCAAAGAAGAAGATTTGTTTCAGAAGGAAACGATACAAATTTTGAAAATGACACCTATCCTTTAAGGAGCGTTTTTGCGATTCATTTGGAAAATATGGCCGAGTATGGAGTCGATATCTCTTCAAGAAACGATCTTTTCAAAATAAAAGTAAACGCTCCCGATAAATGCGCTGTAAAGGGAGTATATTTTTATACTTTGGGAGATGATTTTAAGTATAAAAAGATGAAAATGTTTAGAAAAGATGACGGCTGGAGCTTTTTGGGGGTTTTGAAAAATTTTCCTTTTTATATTAACAACGATTCAAATGATTGGAATAGGGTAGTGATAGAAGTTAGCGGAGATAAACCTATTTGCCAGACTCTATGGAGAGCTGATTTTTCAATTATCCCAAATGAGACAAAAAAGGAAAAACAGCTTTTAAAAGCCGCAAACGCCGCCGATTGGAGGGTAGATGGGATTAGATTCATAATTCCCTATATGAGTGTGGATAAGGATTATGGAACCTTTTTGGTAATAACCAATCTAAGCGATAAAAAGCTTAATGTTTATATGGACGTTTACGGAGACGGGGGAAGAGAGGAGGGTATTGCTCAAAACTCATACTATCTTGATATAAAGCTTGAGGATATTCCAAGAAGAAGCACGAGAATCTATTTTCCAAAAGATTTTACAGATGCCATTTGGAGGAAATTTCCCCATTTCAAAGCCTACAGGTATCTTGCCAAATTTATAGTTACGGCAAAAAGAGAGGAGGAGATAGAGGCGGCCGCTTTTCAGCAAGATGGTGGAAGCGGGAAGAGATCGATTCCCGTTTTAAGAGAGTCTTTGCATCAAAATGAAGATGGAGAGTGGGTTGGGCATAGATTTTCGGAGTAATGTTATAAATCCTCCATCCATACTCTCATGCTTGCATCGCTTGGCATCTTCCAATCGCCTCTTGGGCTAAGAGATATGCTTCCAACTTTTGGCCCGTCCGGTGAGCAGCTTCTTTTAAATTGATTTATAAAAAACCTCTTTATAAAAACTTTTAGCCATTTTAAAATGGTTTTTTCATCATAATTTTTAAAAGCATGTTTTGCTAAAAAGAGAATCTTTTTAGGCTCAGCCCCATACTTTATCATATGAAATAAAAAGAAATCGTGCAGCTCATAAGGGCCTATTATCTCTTCTGTTTTTTGGCTTATTTTATCGTTTTTTTCTGGCAGAAGTTCCGGTGAGACGGGAGTGTTTATGATATCTTTTAAAATATTTCTTATTTTTTCATTGCTCTCGGCAACCCATTCTATTACATATCTAATCAAAGTTTTAGGAATGGATGCGTTTACATTATACATCGATAGATGATCGCCTCCGTAAGTTGCAAAGCCCAAAGCTATTTCGCTTAAATCTCCTGTTCCCAAAACTATGCCGTTTTCTTTATTTGCAAGATCGAAAAGAATCTGAGTTCTCTCTCTTGCCTGGGCGTTTTCGTAAGTTACGTCGCATATTTTCGGATCTTGTCCAATATCTTTGAAATGTTGTAAAACAGCCTCTTTTATTGGTATCTCTTTAAAAGTTACTTTCAATTTTTTGCATAGATTTACAGCATTTTTATATGTTCTGCTTGTTGTTCCAAAACCGGGCATTGTAACGGCTATTATATCTTTTGAATCTCTTTTTAGAAGTTTCATTGTCTTATCTGCTACAAGAAGGGCTAAAGTTGAATCAAGCCCTCCCGAAATTCCCAAAACTATTTTAGGCTCTCCTATATGTTCGATTCTTTTTGCCAAACCTGCCGTTTGAATCGAAAATATCTCTTTGCATCTTTGCTCTCTTTTTGCTTTGTTTTTTGGCACAAACGGATGAGGATCTATAAATCTTTTTAAGGTTTTTATTTGGTTTAACTCTTTTGTTTCAATTACTCTTACCTCTTTTGGCTTATTGTCTTCGTATGATGTCTCTATTTTTCTATAATATTTTAAATACTCTATATCGATGTCCGCCGTTATCAGTTGAGAGTCTCTTTTAAATCTCTCCCCTTTTTTTAAAATCACTCCATTTTCCGCAATCAGCAAATCTCCCGAATAGACAACATCTGTTGTAGATTCGAAAACCCCGCTTGAAGAGTAGATATAAGCGCTTATGTTTCTTGCGCTCTGCTGGGATACGAGAGCTTCTCTATACTCATGTTTTCCCACTATCTCATCGCTTGCTGAGAGATTAAAATGCATTATAGCCCCGTTTATTGCCTGATAGGAGCTTGGCGGAATTGTCGTCCATAAATCTTCGCATATCTCCACTCCAAAAGGCGCCTCTTTATTGAAAATCAAATCTACTCCAAAGGGAATTTTTTCTCTGTTTATCTCTATCGTTTCGTTTTTGATATCTCTCCCTTCTGTAAACCATCTTTTTTCATAAAACTCTTTGTGTTCTGGAAGAAAGCTCTTTGGAACCGCTCCTAAAATCTCTCCTCTTTGCAAAATTAAAGCGCAATTGTATAATCTATTTTTATGCCATAGGGGAGCTCCTATAATAAAGATAATATTTAGCTCTTTTGTTTTATTTTTTATCTCTTCTATGGCTTTTAAAACTTTTTGATGCAAAGCGTTTTGAAAAAAAAGATCCTTGCAGGTATATCCCGTAATGGAGAGTTCGGGGAAAACCGCTATGGCCACGTCCTTTTTTTGAGCCTCTTTTACTATTTTTATTATCTCCTCTGTATTATAATCTATATCCGCAACCCTCATTTTATGAGTTGCAGAGGCTACTCTTATAAATCCATACATTTAAGTCTCTCCAAAATATCTTTTATTCATGTCTTAGAGTTTTTAAAATATCAACCTCAGTGGCTTTCTTGGCGGGATAGTAGGAAGAGAGCACCACGATTATTACAGCCCCTATCAAAATCGACAAGAAATCTGTAAATGATAAATCAAGCGGAAGTTTGGATGTTCCGTAAACATCTTTTGGAAGGGTTACTATATCAAAATTTCCAAGCAAAAATAGTCCCAAAAATCCAAGCATAGTTCCAAAAACTATTCCGCTTCCCCCGATTGTCATTCCAAGAGCAAAAAAAGTCTTTTTTATCTCCTCTTTTGAAGCTCCAAGGGATAAGAGCAGGGCTATTTCATGTCTTCTGTTCATTACAGTCATTAAAAGAGAGCTTATTATATTTAGGGATGCTACCAGAATAATCAGCATCAAAACGATAAAAAGAGCTTTTTTCTCCATCTCCATAGCAGAGAAAAAGTTTCCGTTTAACTGCCACCATCCAATTACCCCGAAATTTGGAGATACGAATTTTTCGAGTCTTTCTTTGTCTTTGAAAGGATCTTTTGAATAGACATGAATCCCTTCGTAGGTATTTTTTGGATAGTGCAAAATAGTTCTTAGGGCGCTAAGAGAGGTGTAGTTATAAACTTTATCGTAAGCGTGAAGTCCCGATTCAAATACTCCTCTTACTGTAAATCTTTTCATAGTTGGAATCAGACTCATGCCTCCCGGCTGAGTTTGTGTGAAAATTAAAGTGGCTTTAGAACCTTCTTTGAAAAGAAAACTATCAGCTATCCCTTTTCCTACTATCAAATCAAATTTCTTTAGTTTTTTTGATTTTATAGCTTTGGCTATTACCTCGTTTATCTCCTTTTCTCTCTCAAAATCGACTCCAAAAAGCATTCCCCCCTCTAACTTATCCCCTTTTTTTATAATCATTTGGGTAGAGATATATGGGCTAAATTTAAGATTTGGAAATTTCTTTTTTAAAACTTTTAAGACATACAAATCAAGCGGAGTCTCTTTAGTTTTTGGGAAAATTGTCAGGGGATAATTCATAGTAAAGAGTTTTTTTTCAAACTCTCTTTTCGTGCCGTTCATTATGGCCATCGCCACTATCAAAACCATAAGGCCTATTGATACTCCCAAAAACGCCAAAATGGCGCTTATTGTAATAAACGGCTGGGATTTATCAAATCTTAAATATTTTGATACGAGGTAAAGAGGAAGAGAGGGCTTTTTTTTATTCACTTCTACTCTTTAACTTCTCTGTTTTTTGCCAAAACTCCTTTTTTAGGCCCGCTCTTTCCGCAGCAGTGTTTATATTTTTTCCCGCTTCCGCAAGGGCAGGGAGCGTTTCTTGCCGGTTTCTTCTTTAAAAGAGGTTTTTCCTCTTTTGGTTCTAAAACGCTTTCATGTTCGAGTTTAATATCCTCCATTGCGCTCTCTTCAAGCTCTTTTAACATCTGTTTTAATCTCTCTTCCTCTTCGTTGTCCTCCTCTTCTTGAAACTGCGCAAGCTGAAGGATTTTTATCGCCTCAAATTTTATTCTGTTTACAAGCTCAACAAAAAGATTGTAACTCTCTTTTTTATATTCGGTTAGCGGGTCTTTTTGGTTATATCCTCTAAGGCCGATACCTGTTTTTAAAATATCCATTTGATAAAGATGCTCTCTCCATGCATTATCCAAAACTTGAAGGTAGATAATTCTTTCAAATTCGCTTCTTTGCTCAGGAACTAACACGGACATCTTTTTCTCATACTCTTCTTCTATTTTATTTAATATTTTTTCTTTTAATTCGTCATATTCCAAATCTTTTAGCTCTTCTATATCGATATCCAAATTTAGCTCATCTTTTAGCAAAGCTTTGACTCTCTCAAGATTAAAATCCTCTTTGACTCCTCCCTCAAATATCTCCGCTCTTTCCAAAAGATTTTGGACATATTCGATTCTGTTTTCGTGGAGTTTTGATTTTATATCAAAATCTGGATTTAAAAGCTCGTTTCTAAATTTGTATATAACTTTTCTTTGCTCGTTTGCCACGTCGTCATATTCAAGCAGGTGTTTTCTTGATTCAAAATGGAGATTTTCAACCTTCTTTTGAGCGTTTTCCACAGCTCTTGTTACCATTTTGGATTCTATATGCTCTCCCTCTTCGATTCCAAGTCTCTCCATAATATTTTTTATTCTATCGCTTCCAAAGATCCTCAAAAGATTATCTTCCAAACTTAGATAAAATTGGCTAACTCCCGGATCTCCCTGTCTTCCTGCCCTTCCTCTTAGCTGATTGTCTATTCTTCTGCTCTCATGCCTTTCGGTTCCTATGATATATAAACCTCCAAGCTTTTTGACTTCATCATCTATTTTTATATCGACTCCCCGTCCGGCCATATTTGTAGCTATCGTTACTGCTCCTTTTTTGCCGGCATCTTTAATGATTTGCGCCTCTTTTTCGTGATGTTTTGCATTTAAAACGGTGTGTGGGATTTTCTCTTTTTTTAAGAGCTGATGCAAAACTTCGCTCTTTTCAATCGAAGCCGTTCCTATCAAAACCGGCTGACCCTTTTTGTGAAGCTCTTTTACCTTCTCTATTACGGCGTTAAATTTCTCTTTTTCCGTTTTATATATCAAATCGTTTTTATCTTCTCTTATAACCGGAACATTTGTGGGGATTGAAATTACTTCAAGATTGTATATTTGAGAAAATTCGGTAGCTTCTGTTTGAGCCGTTCCCGTCATTCCGGCTAATTTCTCATACATTCTAAAATAGTTTTGGAAAGTGATATCTGCTAAGGTTTGGGATTCCTCTTTTATCTCCACTCCCTCTTTTGCTTCAAGCGCTTGGTGAAGTCCTTCGCTAAATCTTCTTCCCTCACTAAGTCTTCCCGTAAACTCGTCAACTATTACAACCTCTCCGTTCTTTACCACATAATCTACATCTCTTTCAAAAAGATTGTGGGCTTTTAGCGCCTGGTCTAAATGGTGGGCTAAAATGGCGTTTTCAAGTTTGTATAGATTATCGACTCCAAAGAGTTTTTCGGCTTTTTGAATACCTTTTTCGGTTAAAACGATTGTTCTGTTTTTCTCATCTACTATAAAATCGCCGCTGTCTTGTTTTATTTCTCCCTTTTCGTCCGTTTCGGTGGCTCTTACCATCTGTCTTGCTATTTTGTCTGCTATTTTATAATTTTCAAGTTTTCTGTTTGTAGGGCCGGATATGATAAGAGGAGTTCTTGCTTCATCTATCAAAATTGAATCCACTTCATCGACTATGGCGTAGTAGTGGTCTCTTTGAACCTTCTCTTCAAGAGAGTATTTCATATTGTCTCTTAAATAATCAAATCCAAACTCGTTATTTGTTCCGTATGTAATATCTGCGTCGTATTGGGCTTTTCTCTCTTTTTCGTCAATTATATCCGCTGTTATAACTCCTACGCTATAGCCTAAAAAGTTATAGATTTTGCCCATTTCAGTAGCGTCTCTTTTTGCCAAATAG
>JALVCR010000217.1 GCA_027009865.1 Campylobacterales bacterium | reverse complement strand
CTTAAAAAGGGACTTCTTCCCTCTAGCGAATTGCTCATTGTGGCTATATCCATTTTAACAAGTAAATTATATCTTAAGTTTAAGATAAAATCCAGATATAAAAGTTTCTCAAAATTATCAAGTTTAATATTTTTAATGAAATTATCCAAATTCTCTATATTTATATTATAATAATCTATAAAAAGATCGTTTAACATAACATTATACCACTCAAGCCCCTCTTTATTTGAGGCTCTAATAAGCCTATACAAAAACATTTTCAAACCTCTGCTTTTTGGAGAAAGAAAAGAGAGAAGAAAATCAAAATATTTAGCAATTTTATCCCATCCGTTAGCTAAGGGAACATATCTTCTATATCCGGCAAAAATCTCATCTGCTCCGTCACCGTTTAAAATAACTTTTACATATTTTCTAGCTTCCCTGCTTACAAAATAGCTTGGAATAGCGCTGCTGTCAAAAAACGGCTTACCATAGTTATTCAGTATTTTGATTATATTCTCTTTAAGCTCAAGTTTTATATCTATTACCGTATGATTGGTATCATACTTTTTTGCAACCAAAGCCGCCAAATGGCTTTCGTCAAACTGCCCTTCAAACCTTACGGTAAAAGTTTTTAGTTTTGTAAATTCACTTGTCTTTGCAACTATCAAAGAGCTATCTATTCCCCCGCTTAAAAAAGCGCCGACTTCCACATCGCTGGAAAAGAGTCTGTCTTTTACAGATTTTGTAAGATTCTCATCGGTTAGATGAAGAGCTTCATTAAAATTTTTAATTTTTTCTTTCTGATAGAAATCAAATATATCAAAATATTTCTCTATCTTTAAAATACCCCCTTCATATACTCCAAAACACCCAGGTGGAAACTCTTTTATCTCCCTATAACCGCTTTCACAAAAACCTGTAGATAGATATAATTTTATATCCTTTTCATCTACTGTCAAATCTAAAGTTTTTAATGCATTAATTTCACTTGCAAATGCAAAATCTTTATCTTTTTGATAGATATAGAGAGGTTTTTTACCGGCTCTATCCCTTGCAAAAAAAAATCTCTTTTTTGCTTTATCAAAAATGCAAAAAGCAAACATACCGTCTATCATTTCAAACATATCTTCTTTATATTTGATATAGAGATAAAGAAGCGTCTCGGTATCGGATAGAGTTTTGAAAGCAAATTCTTTTAAAGATTTTCTAAGTTCTAAATGATTATAAATCTCTCCGTTAAATACAATTGTATAGTTTTTGAAAGTAAATGGCTGATGTCCATGTTTTATATCTTGAATGGAGAGTCTGTTATGAAGAAGAGCAACATTATCAAATGTTACAATATTGCTCTCATCGGGGCCTCTGTGCTTTAAAGTATCAAGCATGAGCGGTAAATTATACTTTTTATAATCTACCACCCCCGCAATTGCACACATTTATATTTACTTTTTTAATCTATATATTTTAGACCATGGAGATATGATGGTAGGCTCAAAAAGCTCGGGATCATATCTGTCTAATACAAAAAGCTGAATATATAATGAATTGAACATTTTTTCATCCATAACAAGGAAAAGTTTATAGCTTTTCATAAAAATCACATAGATATTTGACTCTTTATAAACGGTCTGATCGGCAATTTTAAGCTGCATATTTTTATCATATTCTGTAACTATAAAAGAGTGAATAGGAACTTTGTTTTTCCCTATTAATAAAATTCCTTTAGTTTTTGAAAGCTTCATACCGTTGCCTAAATCCACCATACTGCCTAAATCTCTAAAATACTGAGTTTTATAAAAGAATGGATTTGGATATCTTTTGCCGCTCATTAAATCAAGATTGCTAAATAAAGAGACTGTCTGAAAAATGCCAATCATTTTAAAAGGAAGATATATATAAACATCTCTTGTTTTTTTAGGAAGTTTAAAATCTTTGCTATTTAAAGCTTGCAGGAATTTATTGCTATCTTTAAATCCATAATCTTGCATCATATATAATAGATAGTTACTGCTTCTGTTTTTATCTTTAAAAGAGGCTTCCGTATATTCCACATCTAATCTTGCCATATTAGCTCCGGCAATCTGATTGTGAGAGAGTAAAAAGCTAACCGGAAAATTTACCTCTCCTGAGTGCTTAGCTCCATCTATCAAAGTTTTTACATCTGAATAATATCTGATAGGATATCCGTAATCCCACCATGTAGCAACATAATCTTCTCTTCTTGCCATATGCTTTAATTTATCCAATAACTTAACTTCCTCTTTTTCCATAACAGGAGGAGTTTTATAACGAATTACATGAATTATATTTGGATATAAAGCAGATACAACCCCTAAAGATATCAAACCTATTTTAATATATCCTCTTTTATCTTCAACAAAT